>JALZLY010000112.1 GCA_030858465.1 Deinococcota bacterium | reverse complement strand
ACCCCCGCCTTGACCCCTGCCCTCACGGCAGCATCGCCTCGATCCCCTCGACCAGTTGCCCTTCGCTGATCTCGCCGATGTGGCGGGCGTGAAGGGTGCCGTCGGCGCGGATGAAGAAGGTCTCGGGCAGGCCGCGCAGGCCGTAGTCGATGTAGAGCCTCATGTCGGGATCCTTGGCGTTCGGGAAGGTGAAGTTGAAGCGGTCCAAAAAGGCCGCGGCGTCCGCTTCCGGGTCCTGGACATCGATGCCGATGAACTTGACCCGGTCTCCGTAGCGGCGCCAGGTGGCCTCCAGAAAGGGTGCCTCGTTGTAGCAGGCGGGCCGGCACCACGACGCCCAAAAGTTGACCACCACCGGCTGGCCCTGATAATCCGAGAGCCTGACGGCCGGCCCGTAGTCCGAGAGGTAACGGGCGAAGAGCTCGGCCTCGAAGTCGGGCATGGGCTTGTCCAGCCTGGGCGAGGCGCTCGCCCGCTCGTAGCGCGGCGCGAAGACGCCAAAGGCGAAGAGCCCGGCAAAGGCCGCCGTCAGGACCAGCACCACGGCGAGCCGCTTCACGCTGGTGCCGCCCCCCGCTGCGGGGCAGCCTCGCGGTGGCGCTGCGGAACCAGGGCGTAGCCGGTGCCGAGGGCGATGATCAACCCGCCAAACCAGATCCAGGAGATGAGCGGGCTCTGCACCGCGCGCAGGACGACGAAGCCGGCGTCCTCGTCGATCTGCAAGACGGTCAGGTAGACGTCCTCGAACGGCCGGTAGAGAACCCCCGGCGTCTCCACGTTCTGCTGCGCGTTGGTAAAGCGGTTGACGCGCGGGCGCAGTTCGCTGAGGACGCGGCCCCCCCTGGCTACCTCGACGGTCGCGCCCCTGGAGACGCGGTCGGGCCGGTCCTCCAAGAAAAAGCCGGTCACGGTGAGGTCGTAGCCGCCAAAGGCCACCGTCTCGCCGACCGCGGCGCGGTACTGGGTGTCGGTGCGGTAGCCGCTGCTGCCCGCGATACCCAGCGCCACCACCACCACGCCGAAGTGGACGACCATCGAGCCGAAGCGGCGGCGGTTCTCCACGGCGTACTGGCTGAGGTGAGAGAGGGTCGAGCGTCCGCTCAGCCGGCGCCGGGGACCGACGGTGCCGCCGATCAGCAGTCCCAGGCTCACCAGGTTATAGGCGGCCAGGCTCACGGTGAGGAGCGGGTAGAGCTTGTGGACGCCG
Source organism: Deinococcota bacterium (assembly GCA_030858465.1). Lineage (NCBI taxonomy): Bacteria > Thermotogati > Deinococcota > Deinococcota bacterium. Next base: position 18,920 of record JALZLY010000112.1, on the reverse strand, counting down.
AGCGCATAAGCCACGCCGCCCGCGACCACGCCAGCGCCCACCATCCACAGCAGGTTGCGCGTCAGGGACTGGTGCTCGGCGCGCCGCCAGGGCAGGAGCGGCCCGATGCCCATCAGCGCCAAGACGAGCATCCACAAGGGCAGGCTGGCGGTGTCGAAAAAGGGCGCGCCCACGGTGACGCGCTGTCCCGCGGTGGCCTCGACGAGCAAGGGAAAGAGCGTGCCCAGCAAGACGATGAAGGCCAGCGCGATGAAGAGCACGTTGCCGAGCAGGAACGAGCCCTCGCGGCTCACCGGCGAGTCGAGCTCGGCGCGGTCCCTGAGCTGGTCCCATCTGAGCGCGACGAGGCTGAACGACGACAGCATCACCACGACGAAAAAACCTAAAAAGACGCTGCCCACCGGGCCGTCGCCAAAGGCGTGGACCGACGACAGGACGCCCGAGCGGGTCAGGAAAGTGCCCAAGATGGTCAGCGCGAAGGTCAGGGTGATTAAGAGCAGGTTCCAGGCCTTGAGCATGCGCCTTCGCTCCTGCACCTGGACGCTGTGGATAAAGGCGGTGGCGGTGAGCCAGGGCAAGAAGGACACGTTCTCGACCGGGTCCCAGGCCCAGTAGCCGCCCCAGCCGAGCACCTCGTAGCTCCACCAGCCGCCGGTTATGATAGCCGCCGAGAGAAAGCCCCAGCCCGCCAGGGTCCACTTGCGCGTCTCCTGCGCCCACTCCGCGCCGGGGCGGCGGGTGATGAGCGCGGCCATGGCGTAGGCGAAGGGCACCGTCAAGCCGACGAAGCCCAAGTACATGAGGACCGGGTGGACGGCCATCATCCAGTGGTTCTGCAAGAGCGGGTTGGGGCCGGGGCCGTCCAGAGGCGGCACCGCCAGGACGGTAAAGGGGTTGGCGACGAAAAAGACCACGCCCGCGAAGAAGATCTGCACGAGCTGCATGGTGGTGAGCGCCCAGGGGCGCAGCGGGGTGTTGGGCGCGGTGGCGGCGAGGAGCGCGGTGTAGAGCGAGAGCACCCAGGCCCAGAGCAGGATCGAACCCTCCAAGGCCGCCCACAGGGTGACGACCTTGATCCACAGCGGCGAGGCGACGCTCGAGTGCTCGGCCACGTACTGCACGCTGAAGTCGTCGCTGAGGAGGGCGACCTCCATGACCACGACCGCCGCCGTGAGCGCGGCGAAGATGGCAAAGGCCGCGTAACGCGCCGAGGTGAGGAGACGAGCGTCGCGCCGGGTCGTTCCCAGAATGCCCACCGCGACCCCGTAGAGGGCCAGGAGCAGGGCCAGGAGGACGCTGACCGAGCCCACTTGCCCCAGGCTTAGGCTTAAATCCATACCACCACGTCCTTAATCCTGACCTGAATCCTGACCTGGAAACCCTTTACCGTAACGACTCCCGAAGCGCCTCGATGTCCACGGGCTCGCCGTCCTTGGGCGCCTCGTAGACCTCGCTGTGCTTGACCAGCAGGTTGTCGCCCGCGAAGACCCCGCCGTGAAAGTTGCCCTCGACCACCACGCCCATGCCCTCGCGGAACATCTCGGGCGCGGTGCCGCGGTGCTCGACCGGATAGGTCTTGACCGAGTCGGTGATGTTGAAGCTGAGGAGCAGGTTGTGGCTGTCGAACCGCACGCTGCCCGCCTCGACGAAGCCGCCCAGGCGGAAGCGGCGCGCCTCGTAGTCGCTGGCGTGCGCCTCGTACTCGCTCGGCAGGATGAAGTAGACCAGGCTCGAGCTTAGCGCCTGAACGATCATCAAGCCGGCGACGACCACCACCGTCAAGCCGGCGACGCTGTAGGCGAGCCGCTTCACGCCTCGTCCTCGAGCCTGCGCTTGACGCTCTGGTAGCGCCAGTTCAGGTAGCCCAGGTAGCCCAGGTAGAAGAGGATGAGCTGTCCCCAGGCCAGGGCCACCCACTCCCACGGTGTCAGACTAAGCATGGATGACCTCCCCGCTGAGGGCCTTGTCGTCTTCGCGCTTCTCGAGGCGCGCTTCCAGCCGACCGATGCGGACGCGCTCGATCATCAGGTAGATAAAGACGAGCGCGCCCACCGCGACGTTAAACAGCAAGACGTAGAGCATCCTGGGGTCCATCGACACCCCGGCGCCGTCGAGCCGGACGGTGAGCGGCGGGTGCAGGGTGCGCCACCACTCGGCGGCGAAGTAGATGATGGGCACGTCGGCCATGGCGATGATGGCCACGACCGCGGCCACGCGAGCGCGCCGCTCGGGGTCGTCGATCAGCCCGCGCACGATAAAATAGCCCACCAGCAGGAAAAAGAGCAGCGCCGTGGCGGTCAGCTTGGCGTCCCAGGTCCACCAGATGTTGAAGGTCGGCCGGGCGTAGATCATGCCGCCTAAGATGGTGAGCGCCGCGAAGAACAGCGCCAGCTCGGCCGAAGCCGCGCTGATGACGTCGTCCATCTTGCGGCCGCGCCAGAGGTAGAGCGCGCCGAAAAAGGCGGCGATGAAGACCGCCAAAAAGCAGACCCAGGCGACCGAGACGTGCGCGTACATGATGCGGATGAGCTCTCCCTGGTTTACGTCGGGCGGCGAGGCGAGGAGGGCCAGGTAGAAGCCGTAGCCGAAGAGCGCCAGGATGAAAAGTCCAAAGACTTTGAGCCACAGCGGGCGCCTGGTGTTCAGGCCGGTGTTCAGGCCGGTGTTCAGGCCGGCGAGAGGGCGTGAAGCCGCGTCTTGTTTCATATCCCCTTACTCCTCTACCACGAAGTGAAAAATGGCCGTACAGAGCACAAAATAGATGAGGTTGAACCCCACCAACAATTGTAGCCAAGCTTTGGCCATGCCTAGGTTGCCCAGCTGAGCGATTTCACCCGTCGCCCTGACCGCCGCCATCAGGACCGGCACCACCACTGGGAACATCAGGACCGGCAGGAGGCTCTCGCGCGCCCGCAAGTTGGCGGTCAGGGCGGCGTAGAAGGTGGCGACGATGGCAAAGCCCAAGGTGCCCAGGAGAATGGTGAGAACGAGCCAGAGCCAGTCGGCCCCCAGGGGCAGGCCGAAGAGCAGCGCGCTGAGCGGCAGGACGACCAGGCCGAGCGCGCTCATGAAGAGCCAGTTGGCGAGCAGCTTGCCGAGAAAGAGGGCGCCGCGCGGCACGGGGTAGAGGAGGAGCTGTTCAAAGGCCTCGCCCTCGAGTTCCGCCTGATAGCTCTGCGCCGCGGAGATGACGCCGGCGAAGACCAGGGTCACCCAGAGCACGCCGGGGGCGGCGTTCCTAAGCGCGTTCAGGTCCGGCCCGATGGCGAAGGCCAGGACCACCAAGACGATGCTCGAGAAGAAGACCGTCGCCACCAGCGTGCTCTTGCTGCGCAGCTCGAGCCTGAGGTCCTTGCCGGCCACGGCCAGGATGGCGCTCAGCTCAGCCACGCCCCACCGCCATGACGGCTGTGGGCGGGGACGCCGGAGCGTCGTCCAGCCAGAGGCGGCCGCCTTCGATCATCAGGGCGCTGTCGGCCAGCAGCGTGGCGCGCTCCAGGTCGTGCGAGGCCATCACCACCGTTTTGCCCTCGCCCTTGGCGCTATGGAGCACCTCGTCGACGAGCCTCTTGCCGTCCTCGTCGAGGGTCGCGTAGGGCTCGTCCAGGAGCAGGAGCCGGGCGTCGGCGAGGAGCAGCCGGGCCAGCGCCAGGCGCTTTCTCATGCCGCTCGAGAAGGCCCGCGCGGGCTTGTCGCGCGCGCCCGCGAGGCCGACGCGACCAAGCAAGGCCTCGAGCGTGCGGCTCGAGCCGTCCTTGCCGTAGAGTATCGCGGCCAGGCGCAGGTTCTCCGCGGCGGTGAGGCCGCCGTAGGAGCCGCCGAGGACGCCCAGATAGGCGACCCGCCGCCGCACCTCCGGGCCGGCCTTGATGAGGTCGAAGCCGAAGACGCGGCCCCAGCCGCGGCTGGGCCGGAGCGTCGTCGCCAGGACGCGCAAGAGGGTGGTCTTGCCCGCGCCGTTGCCGCCGCGAAGCACCACCGCCTTGCCCTCGCCCACGGTCAGGTTGACGTCTTTCAAGACATAGTTGCGCCCGTAGCGCCGCGACACGCCCACCAGTTCCACCGCCTTCATGCGCTTGCGGAGACTTCGCTCACAAGTAGGGCCAGAGCCAGGACGGCGTGAAGCGGATGAAGTAGCTGTTCAGCCAAGTGTAGTAGCCGCTCAGCATGAGGACCCCGACCACGACCAGGAGGCTCCCCGCCGCCCGCTCGACCCAGGGCAGGTAATGCCGGAAGCGTTCGTAGAAGCGCCCGAAGCTGCCCACGGCCAGCGCGGCCAGCAGAAACGGCACGGCCAGGCCGAGCGCATAGACCGCCAGCAGGGTGACGCCTTGCGAGAGCGTGCCGGTAGCGCCCGCCAGGGTCAGGATGGCGCCCAGGACCGGCCCGATGCAGGGCGTCCAGCCGATGCCGAAGGCGGCGCCCAGCAGCGTGGCGCCGAGCGGCGTGGCGGCGTCGCCCCGGAACCTGAAGCGGAACTCGCGGTAGAAGATGGGCAGCTTGAAAAGCCCCAGCATCATCAGCCCGAAAAAGACGATCAGCACGCCGGCGACGGTGATCAGCGTGTAGCGGTAGTCGAGCAGCAAGGAGCCCAGCGCGCTCGCCGAGGCGCCCAGGGCCACGAAGACCAGCGAGAAGCCCAGGACGAAAAAGAGGCTGTTGCGCAAGACGAGGAGCCGCCGGCCGTCCCCGGCGCCGCCACTGCCGCCGACACTGCCGCCGACGTAGGCGAGGTAGGACGGCACCAGCGGCAGGACGCAGGGCGACAGAAACGACAAGAGCCCGGCCACAAAGGCGATGGGCAGAGTCGGCGTCACCATGGCTGCCTCGGCTGTGCATGTCCCGGCGGTACATACCTCAAGAGCATCCCCTGATTATGGCAGAAACGGCCACAACTTGATGAGGACAATTGTCCTCATAAACTGTCCTTTCAAGCGGCCCCATGACACCATCCTGACCGTTCGGAATGGGCGGCGGGGTCTTCTGTTTGACCCTATGTTCGACCCTAGAGGATGCCGCCGCCCAAGGAGAGGCGAAAGAGCGCCAGCACGATGACCACCAGGTTGATGTTGCGCCCGCTCGTCTGACGGCTCATCAGGCCGAGGACCAGGCCGACCACCGCGCCGGGCAGAACCAGCCAGTTGAGCCAGCCCAACAGCGGGATAAAGCCGACCAGCGCGATGACGAGCGCCACCAGGCCGATGATGACGGAGGCGGCGTTCACGCGCTCTCCTTGCCGCGGCCGACCTTGCTCGCCTTTCTGACCTTGACCCTGCTGAGCTCGAGCGCTGGGTCGGGCAGACGCAGCGGGCCGCGCACCCGCTCGTAGGTGCTCAAGAACTCCGAGACGGCGGCCTGGAGGTCGGACAGTGCTGAGACCAGGTCTTCCTTTTTGCTGCTTGCGCCGACCATGCTCGAGTCCTTGGCCCCGGCGAGCGCCTGGATGTCTTGCAGCAGGTCGCGTGAGGCCTCGCTCAGATAGAGGCTGCCTCGCCGGCCCGCCGCCCCGCGCCCCTGGCTGCGACCCGCGCGCCAGGCCGCGAACTTGTCGTCCTCGGCGAGGGAAAAATCGATCACCTCCTGGTCTTTGGCGAGCGGCTTGTGCTCGCCCTCCAGCCGCGAAAGCCACTCGTTCATGGTGGCGGGCAGCGAGTGGCCCTCGAGCACGAGCCGGCCCGCCTTGACGGCCTCCCTGACCTCGCCGTAGAACGCCTTGAGCGTTCGCCTGTTGCCCACGCCAAAGGCGCTGTCCCTGATGAGTTCACTAAACTGCTTGGCCACCTGTCGTCCTCCTCATGTTCGCTATGGTCTCCTGCAAGGGTTTCCTGCAAAGGTTTCCTGCAAGAGTTTCCAAAGGCTCGAGCTCGAGCCCCTAAGTCTTGCAGTGCTCTATCTTAAACCAGCGCTAAACCTTACTGCACGACAGGCCTTTCTGGCATTACCATGAAGGCCAGTATGATGGTCAAGACGAGGGCTCGACTCATCATCTAAGACGAAGCCCGTGGACGGAGCCCATGCCCAGCAGCGCGCTCGACCCTACCCTGCTCGCGTTTAAACGCAAAAGCTATCTCATCGACTTTTTCCACAACTTTTTCCACAACAAGGTGGTAGCCGCCTACGACGACCCCTGGAGCAAGGCGTCCGCCGAGCGCAAGTTCGTGAGCGAGCTTGTCGAGGTCAGGAGCTAGAGGTTCGGCGTCAAGGGCCGGGGCGCCGGTAGAGGATTACCTCCGCCGCGTTGATGATGTAGCCGTCGTTGAAGATGACCGTCATCCTGCTTTCGTCCTGCTGGTAATCGCGCCAGTGGCTGCCGCCCGCAATCTGCCAGGGGCTGACGGCCTCGAGGGCCGTAAAACCGGCCGCGGCGCGGTCCCATGTCCCCTTGAAGCCGACCGCGTCCTGATGCTTGCGGCCGCAGCGCACCTCGAGGCCGCCTGGAGCGGCGTCGGCCATCACCGTATCGCTGCAACTTACCTCACGGACACCGGCGAGCCGGAAGGCCTCGTCGAAAAAGCGGGCGGCCGTCTCGCGAGGAGGTGCTGGTGCTGGTGCGGGTGTTGGTATCGGTGGGCTTGTCGGGGCGGGCTCCTCGCGTGGGGGCGCCGGTTCAGGCGTGAGTGGCGGCGTGTCGGTCTGCTCCGGCGCTGTCGCCATGGCAGGCGGTGTCACCTCGAGTGGCGGCGTGTCGGGCTGGGATGCGGGGCCGGGCGTCTGCGCCGGTGAGGGCGGAGGCCGCGGCGTCTCTTCGGGAGCCGGCGTTGTGCTCGCCCGCGGCGCCGGGGACGTGGCTGCCTGCGCGGGTGCCGGCGCCCTCACCGGCGTCAAACTAAACGACCAGGAGATCTGCGAGGTGATGGCGCTGAAGACGGCTTGGAGCTGGCGATGGTACTTGAGCTCGGCGGTGATGAGGCGCTCTCCGGCCAGGAGCGTCTTCTGATAGAAGACCTCGTCGTCTTCGTAGCCCGAAACCACAAACCAGCCGTCGCGCAAGACCTGGTAGGTCACGGTGCGGCTCGACGTGTCGGCGGACTCGAGCGCGTACAGGTCCGCCAGGCTCTGGGAACCCCCGGGAAGGCTGAAGACCAGCATCCTGGCTCGGCCGTCACGGCTCAAGAAGCTCTGGCCGTCGCCGCCGCCCAACTCTCCCTGGGGCTCGAGGATGCCCGCGGGATAGACGAGCGAGTAACCCAGGGCGTCGTTGGCATAGGTCTCGTAACGCACCGCGTCGGCTCTGGCGCCCAGGTTGAAGAGCCGCGAGGCCACCTGAGGGTGCGCGGTGTTGCGAAAGGCGACCATGAGCGGCGTCCAACCGTCGGGCGTCCGCGCGTTGACGTCGGCGCCCGCCCGGACGAGGCTCTCCACCACCTCGGGGCTGTTGTACTCGGCCGCGTAGAAGAGCGGCGTCTGGCCGTATTCGTCCAGGACGTTCACGTTTGCGCCCGCCGCCAGCGCCGCACGCAGTTCGGCGGGCGAGCCGCTGCGGGCGACCTCGAAAAAGGCCAACTGCGCCGACGCGGTTCCGCCGAGCATCAGAAGTAAAAGGCTTTTCAGTACATGTTTCACGCCTAAAGTATAGCGGCGCGCCCGTACAAGTTTCTCATCATCATCCAAGCCGCTGTCGCCGGGTTCACCTTGTCGTGAGGGCGAGGACTCGAGCGAGTGTCGCCGCCAAGACCCTCTGCGCGATAGGTTTCGGAGCCGTCTTCACCCGCTCGGTTCCGGAGCGAGCTTAACCTTTTGTTTACCTTTTGTTCACCTGAGGGCCGTTGGGAAGTGGCTTTGAGGGCCAAAGAACTGCCTCGCCAGCCCTTGACAGGGGTGCCCACAGTCCATATACTGGCAAACGCTGCTGGGTCGTTAGCTCAGCTGGTAGAGCAGCTGACTTTTAATCAGCGGGTCATAGGTTCGAGCCCTATACGACCCACCAGGTTGAGGCCCCTTCGACTAGCGGTTAGGTCACCACCCTTTCAAGGTGGCGGCACGGGTTCGAATCCCGTAGGGGTCACCAGGAAACCAGGGAGGAGCCTTCGGGTTCCTCCTTTCTGGACTCGAGCAGGCGAGGGCGATTAGCTCAGCTGGAAGAGCATCCGCCTTACAAGCGGAGGGTCGGCGGTTCGAGCCCGTCATCGCCCACCAAGGAAACACCGTCAGGGACGAACAAAAGGAGCACGCCCAGCCCGCCGGGCGTGCTCCTTTTTCGCTTTGACCCTATGTTTGACCCTATAAGCGCTCAACCGGGAGCTCTGGGCTGGCCCATCAGCTCCTCGAAGGTCAAGGCGGCCTCGCGCAGCTCGGCGTCGTACACGTGCCGGTAGAGGTTGAGGGTGATGTCGACGCGCGCGTGGCCCAGCCGCTTGGAAAGCACCTCGACCGGCACGCCCCGCTGCAGCGCCAGCGAGGCGTGCGTGTGCCTGAGGCCGTGCAGGCTGATGGGTTTAACGCCCGCGATCCCGACCAGGCCCTTGAAGGCGCGGTCGAGGTTGCGCGGGCCGATGGGGGTTCCCAGCGGCGTGGTGAAGACCAGCCCGGCCCTGTCCTGCCACCCCGAGCCCATGAAGCGTCTCTCCGCCTCCTGCCTTTCCCGGCGCTCGCGGAGCACACTCAGCACGTCGCGCCCGACGTAGAGGGTGCGCCTCGAGTGCGGGGTCTTCACCTCTTTCAGGACCGTCTTGCTGCCCTTGCCGGTGATGCTCAGCGTCTGCGTGACTCTGAGGCTGCCCTGCTCGAAGTCGACGGCGCTCCAGGGCAGGCCGAGCGCCTCGCCGCGGCGCAGGCCGGTCAGCAGCAGCAGGAAATAGATCGGGTAGTAGCTGGCGGGTTCGGCATCATCTGGCCCCACGGCGATGACCTCTACCGGTCCGCCTTTGGTCGCCCTGCCGCCGGTGGCCTTTCTCACGAGCTCGCCCCGGGCCGCCTGGAGGAAGCGGCTCGCCTCATCCCGCGACCACGCCTTGATGCCCTTCGCGACGCGCGGCGCCCGGACCTTTACGGCCTCGGCGGGGTTGCGGACGAGCACCTCGAGCTGCACCGCCTCCTTGAGCGCGGCCCGCAGGTGCGTGGCTGCTTTGCCCTGCTTGCGGGGCGTGCTCGCCAGCGAGGTGAGGATGCCCTGGATCTGCGCCGGCTTTAGGGCCTGCAGCCGCACCCTGCCGAGCGCGTCGATGACGGGTTGGAGCTCCTGGCGGTAGTTGTTGCGGCTCTTCTCGGCGAGGTGCGTCTTGCTTTTGAGCCAGTGCTCGAGCCACTCGGCGACGGTCGCCTTGCTGGGCTCGGTGAGGCGGCTCTGTCGGTGCTGGGTGATGAGCGCGGCCCGCTTGGCGATGGCCTCGTCCTCGGTCTTGGCGTAGACGCTGCGCTGGATGGGGTAGCCGTTGGGCTTGTAGCCGACGGTGACGCGCGCCTCCCAGCGGCCGTCCGGTCGGGGCCTGATCGTTCCCTCACCCCTTCTGCGTCTGCTCATTGGTCGTTGCCTCCCTTTCGTCGAATGGGGTGGGTTGCTGCCGGGACTGCTGCCAGCTCGAGCCCGAGCGCAGCGAGCAGCCGCGCCTTGAAGTACTTCGGTTACAAGCTCATCATGCTTGCCACCTTAGAAGGGGTGCCTGTGTGTTACGACTTGCTGCCTGCCAACACCGACGAGCGTTTGGCGGCGGAACAGCTTCTGGAGCAGGTCAGGCACTGTCAGCTCTTGTGTGACAAGGGCTTCATTGGCGCGTTCTGGCAGCAGGAGGTACTCGAAACGCTCGAGGTAAGGGTGATGACGGCGAAACGGAAGAATCAGCAGGAGCAAAATCCTCAGGAGCTTGATACGGTGGTAGGGAGCCTGCGGCAGCGAATGGAGGGGGTGTTCAACGAGTTGCAGAACCTGGGGAAGAATCTGGAGCGTTTGCTGGCGAAGACGGTGGTAGGGTTGGGAACGCGGGTGGCGGCACTCGTTACCAGTCACACGCTCAAGTTGTTCTTGAGGAAGGTCTACCACATGGACGTGCAGACCTTCTCTTTTATTGACTGAGCTTTATTTCACATCAGCCGTACTGGTAAACCGTAAGCCTTAGCCCAACATCGGCTTCAGCTTGCTTAAGCCTGGCCGTCTTGAAGCAGAAGTCAATTTCGAGTGATTGACAATCCAGAGCTAAGGCATTATATTTTAAATGTATGATCAAGTTCTGACAGATGAAGTTGGCCGTTAAGGAGGTGGCACTTGCGTGAACGGACCTTAGGTGTTTCCGGCATTGTTACAGGACATTTTCCTTCTTGGCATTTTGGGAACTTCATAAGGGGCCTTTGACGTAGACAACTTCAGCTTTCCTTGCTGCTGTGTGATTCAACGCGACCATCAACGATACTACGACTCATTACTGCACCGTAATCACCTAAGAAAGTGTCTGGTTCGGTAAATGCAGCTCTTCAGGCCTTGGATTAATTTCAAGTGGAAAATCTTCGTGTTCAGATGGCTAGAGCTTTCTCCTATAAAAGGAAGACTCATTCATTAGAGGAGGTACGTCAATGAAAGCTAAGTGGCTAGTGGTATTATTTGGGCTCTTGCTGGGACTATCTTGGGCCCAGGAAACTGTCACCCTCAGGGCCTGGACGATTGGACCGGATGATGCGTCCATCACCCGAATGACAAATCTTCAGGCGGCCGTTGAAAGCCTGAACGCTGAGCTAGAGGCTGAAGGTGCCGACGTTCGGGTGGCTCTCGATGCGGAATTTGATTCAACCGATTGGGATCCTTATCTGCGGCGCGTGTTGCTTGCCTTCCAGAGCAACAACGCCCCAGACATTGTGCAGGCCTCAGCTGCGCTCATTGGCACGTGGGCGCCGGCAGGCTTCATCGAGCCGCTGGACGAGTACATCGACCAGTTCGAGCAGTTCGACGACGTGGTCAACACGCTGTGGAACGCTGTCACCTACGACGACAGGATCTACGCGATCCCCCAGGACACCGAAGCCCGCCCCCTCTACTTCAACAAGACGCTGCTGAGCGAGCTCGGCTGGTCCGACGAGGAGATCGAGAGCCTGCCCGAGCGGATCGCCAGTGGTGAGTTCACCTGGGGCGACGTCCTGAGCACGGCGCAACAGGCGGTCGAGCAGGGTGTTGTGCGGCCTGGTAATGGCTTCTATCACCGTCCGAGACCCGGTCCAGACTTTGCCATGTGGTACCGCTCGTTTGGCGGCGAGGTTTTCGACGAAGAGACGGACCAACTCGTCTTCTCTAGGGACGCTGCCCTGCGCTACTTCACCTGGTTGGCTGATGCTGTGGAGGCCAACGTGTTGCAGCGGGATCGCCTGAGCGGCGATTGGCAGCTGTACCACCAGCCGGTCACGGCTGGAGAGGTGCTGTTCTTCTCCGGCGGCACCTGGAACTGGGCTGAATGGGTCAATCAGTACGTTGCCGACAGGGGAGGGCAGGATTGGCTCTTCGAGAACTTTGGTTTCGCCCCGCAACCCAGTTGGGAGCAGGGCGGCACCGCCGTTACGCTTTCTAACCCACAGGCCTACATGGTTTCGGCAGACTCCAACCATAAAGAGCTAGCAGTCCGGCTCCTTGCGCACACTACGGTTCCTGAACTCGATGCTAAGCATGCGGTGGAGTCGGCACACCTGCCCATCCTCACGAGCACTCCGGAAACCTTGGAAGATCGCTTTCTCCAGGAGGTCAGCTACCTTTTAGAGTACTCAACCTTCGCACCCATACACGCTCAGTATTCTAACTGGCAGGATGCGCTTTATCAGGGTGTATCAGCAGTTGAGTCCGGTGATCTCACGCCAGAAGCAACTGTTGACCTTGTGGCCTCACAGATGCAGCGGCAGCTCGGCGATCAAGTGAGGATCCAGTAACAGCTCGGCTGAACCCAGGTGGGTTTATCCCACCTGGGTTCCTACTTGCCAGCGCCTATGGGGAGGTCAGTGCTTGAGGCGTTACCTAGTACCATTCCTCTTTCTTCTGCCAGCATCACTGCTTATCATCCTTTTTTTCTTGGTGCCCGTGGTGGTTACTGTTTATCTTTCACTGACGGATCTTTCAACTATTACGTTCCGAAATGCGAGCTGGGTCGGGCTCGACAACTACCGCTATCTCTTTAATGACCCCTTTATCCCAAGAATACTCGTCAACACCCTGCGCTATGTGGGCCTGACGCTGGCTTTTAACATCCTGATGGGTCTAACACTTGCTATTACCACCTCGCTAATGCCTGAGCGTTTTGGTGACAACTTCCGTTCTCTATGGCTCTTGCCACGCATCCTGCCCCCTGTCGTCTACGTTTTTGTGTGGCAGGGACTGATGGCGCGTGCGCCCTACGGCTTGGTAAGCAACCTGACTGGCACTGACCAGAGCTGGATAAGTGCGGTTCCTTGGACAACGATCATCCTCGCGAACGGCCTGGTGGGCGCTTCCTTCGGCATGCTCATCTTCACGTCAGCCATCCGCGCGATCCCCCGAGATCTCTTCTATGCCTCGGCGGTCGATGGTGCTACAACATGGCAAACGGTGCGGCGGGTGGTGCTTCCATTATTGCGCTGGCCGATACTGTTCGTTACGGTTTACCAGACGTTGTCACTCCTAACCTCATTTGAGTACATCCTGTTGTTAACCGATGGCGGTCCGGGGCTGCTGCGCACGACAGTCTGGTCGCTTCATGCTTACAAACTTGCCCTCTCCAACTACTTTGGCAACGTTGAGTTTGGTCTCGGTGCAGCGATGGCCACCTTCCTGATCATCATAGGCGTGATCATCTCCCTCCTCTATCTACGTTTCTTCAACTTCAATGCTCTTGTTGCCGAACCCAAGATCGAGGTCAACTGATGCCTATCCTGCCCAAGCGTTGGCCGCTCATTGTGCTGCTTATGCTCGTGGTCACACTGCCATTGCTTGCTGGTCTCAGCTGGCTGGTGATGACGGGATTCTTTGATAGGGTCTTTGGCTTGGTACCGCAAGGAAGCTTCAATCCGCGAAACTGGCGCTTCCTCTGGGAAGGTTCATTTAGTGGCCGACCATCGATTTGGGTGGCGCTAGGCAACTCGGTACTTTTCGCGGTGGCCGTGGCCACTATAGAGGTCCTGGTGGCTTCAATGGCAGCTTACGCTATCTCTCGCATGCGTTTTCCGCTTCGTAGCGTATACCTGGGCTTCGTCTTGATTCTTCATGCTTTTCCCGCTATTAGTTTAATTATCGCACTTTTTTACATGCTTCGCCTGCTGGGGCTTTTCGACACCCTGATCGGTGTGATCCTGGTCAAGGTGTCACTCGAGCTTCCCCTTGGCATCTGGCTCATGAAGGGCTTCTTTGACAACCTATCGTGGGATATGGAGATGGCCGCTCTTGTTGATGGCGCCTCCCGTTGGACGGTGTACTGGAAGATTGCCCTACCACTGGTACGACCTGGCCTCCTGGCGCTCGGCACCTTCGCCTTGCTTTCCGCTTGGGGTGAGTTCATCCTCCCTTTCACCTTGATCGTGTCTGGCCGGAGCTGGACCCTCGCACTTTACCTGCAAAGCTTTTTGGGGGAGTCCTTTACTGAATACGGCCTTATTGCTGGGATTGGCTTTTTCTACGCTCTACCAGTGATCCTCCTCTTCCTGCTGGGCCAGCGTTACCTTCTCAACATATACTCGGGGGGTGCCAAGGGATGAACAGGTGCGGGAGGTTTTGCTACCAGACGGTAGGCAACTTAGGAGAGAGCAAACAATGAGAGGTGTTACGGTACGTCTCGAGGGTCTAGTTAAGCACTTTGGGAAGGTGCAGGCACTGAAGTCGCTTGATCTGACCCTCGAGGGAGGAGAACTCGTCGCCTTCCTTGGCCCATCCGGCTGCGGGAAAACCACGACGCTGCTCCTGCTCGCGGGCATTTACCAGCCGACTGCAGGCAGGATCTACTTTGCCGACAAACGCATTGACTCACTGCACCCGCGTGACCGTGACATAGGCATGGTTTTCCAGTCTTACGCACTCTACCCGCACCTCACCCTGTTCGAGAACATCGCTTTCCCACTACGACTGAAACGCAAGCCTAAAGACGAGGTCCAAACGAAAGTAGAGCAGAACGCGAAGCTGCTCGGCATAGATGAACAGCTCCAGCGGCGCCCCTCGCAGGTTTCGGGGGGTCAGCAGCAGCGAGCTGCCCTAGCCAGGGCCCTTGTTAAGGAACCGCAGTTACTGCTGCTCGACGAACCCCTCTCCAATCTCGACGCCCTCATTCGCCTTCAGGCGCGCGCTGAAATCCGCCGTCTACAACAGGAGCTTGGCGTCACCACCATTCTGGTGACTCACGATCAGTCCGAGGCACTCGCTATGGCCGACCGCGTTGCCGTGTTCTCGGTCGGGGAGGTGCAGCAGTTCGCTACACCAGACGAACTCTACCGGCGCCCAGCCACCACCTTCGTTGCTAGCTTTGTTGGCTATCCCCCCATGAACTTGGTCAAAGGGCACTTCAATGGAGCGTTCCAAATCGGTAGTGTCACTGTACCCGTACGCCCGGGGCACCCCGGAGGAGAAGGTACCCTTGGGATACGGCCAGAGGATATTCGCCTGGGGGGCACTACCCCAGGCACCATCTTGCTCGTTGAGCCTCTCGGGAAAGAGGCACTGCTCACTGTTGAGGTTGGCGGCATAACCCTCAAGGTCATGGTTGCCAACGAGGCGCCTCCGACTCCCGGAGAAACGATCGGCTTGGACTTCCCGCTTGACCGTCTTCACCTGTTCGGCAGCGACGGGAAGCGCCTCAGCGCGTGATGCTGCCGCGCTTCCTAAACTACCAAGGCAAGCAGGTCCTGCTGAAGTACCACAAGCTCCTGACTGGTCGTAGAACAGCACCGCCGAATTCCCTACCAGCCGTTCGGGAAGTCGTTAGCGGTGGGGCGGGCGTGCTGGAGTTCGACGTCAGTTTGACTGCTGACGGCCACTTCGTCCTGCTGCATGATTTAACACTTCAGCGTGAGACGACAGGGGTGGGGCCACTGCGGAAACGAACGCTGGGAGAGGTTAAGACCGTTCGCCTTCGTGATTCGGACGAACCGCCCGCTGACTTGCAGGAAGTCGTCGGCATTCTCCGGGGCATCGGGCGACCAACCAAAGTTCAAGTCGACCTTAAGGAACTCCTCCCATTGGGGTCGCACCATGCCGCCGCTCTAGTTGAGGCGCTCCAGCCATTACGTGAACATGATGCCGTGCGTGTCGTAATTGGCTGTTTGGGGGATTGGAATCTCCGTGCTCTCCACCGGCTGGACCCGGAACTCCAGCTTGGTCTTGACTTCGCCTATCATCTTGACGCTCCTGTTGATGATTTGGTTCGCTTACCCACGCGACTTAACGCCTATGGCTACCTTGATGACCACCCACTTGGTTACCGCGCCTTGCTCTCGCCACGCGACTACCTAGAGGATCGAGTCGAGACCTTGCTTTCCCTAGTGCCCTCCGCAGCGGAGTTTTACCTTCGCAAGGATTTTGTGCATCAGGCACTGCGGGACGGCTTCAACCCCATAGCCTTCATCCATGACCTCCTTCCTAATAGCTTGGTCGATGTGTGGACACTGGACCACTTAGCAGACGGCTCGCGTGATGATGAGATGCGAGTGCTGCTCGACGCTGGAGCCGATCAGATCACCACTAACACGCCCCTGCAGTGGGCAGAGGTATTCCCTCCCTAAAAGAGACGCGGCTCATAATGATCAGGTGCTTATTGTTGTCAGTGGGAGCTGGATAGAGGGGTAAAGTTCAACCTAGCTTCCTTGATCAGTTATATCTGCCAGGAATCGCTGCAGGGCCCGCAGGTCATCGGTATTAATGAGGTCCACTCCGGCTGCTATTAGCTCCTGCCATACCGCCTCACGTGCCGGGCCTGGTGTATCCGGAGTGGCCCAAAAGCGCACGCGGCGTCCGGCAGCATGCACACGCTCAACAATATCACGCAACTTCTGTCGCTGATCTGGCGGGATTGGCCCTTCACCATTCCAGGTGAACGTCGAGGTCCACCGGTCACTAATCAAGGGAATGAAGGTGGTGGGTGCTGGGGATTCGAGATCAGTTAGCCTGCCATCGTACCCGGCGTAACGTACAGTTTGAGTCGCCATCAGCTCGCGCGGGCGATTTCCCGAAATGATGACTTGTATCGGCCCCGCCTCCATCCCGTTAGGCCCGTAGGTAGTGAGGATGTCCCTATAGGACGCTAGCGCCTCATGCAGCGCAAGGTAAGTCGCTTCAGCATCGCTCTTGATATCAATCAGCAAGGTAAAGGACGGACCGCTCTGATAGACTGCACCGCTGTTCGCCTCAATGCGCTCGCGTAGTGGATCAAGATAGAGGGTCTGTAGAGTACTCTCCATCTGAATTTCGTGCTCCTCGTGTGCCACTGCCAGCACGCCCAGAACCAGAAAAATGTCCGCCTCAACACTAGTAAAGCCGTGTTCTAGCGCATCAAGGAGGGGGCGGTCATGCAAATAGTCATTGTGTGCATGAGCGTGGAGAAGCGGCTTAGGTTCCGAGCCTGAACTCCCCTGTGGGATGAGCGGGACGGTAGACTGGGGCACTTTTCCCTGTGCAGTGGCTTGGAGGAGCAAAGCTAAAGCCAAGGCCACGAGTACTAGCATAGAAAGTCGAAAAATGTTCATGGCCAACTTAATAGTACGTACCCTTCCCATCTCCAATTAGCCTATTACAATCCAAGCTGCTCAGACTGCTCTTCTAGCGCCTCGAGCTCATGGAGCGCCCATCGTAACAAGCTTTCCATACCCTTGCTGAAGCAAAGCAAATATACCCGTAGAAGGACTGGTGGCAGAACTACAATCACATCAGGCCCTATAGTTCCTTCGACTATGAGCCTGAGCCTCTGGCTCCTAAAGTGCCCCTTTGGACCAGCCTGACCACCAAGCTACCTGATCCACTAGGAGCTGGAGCTCCTATGACCTAACATGAGAAGTGGGCCGACTAATAGAGCAGGTCACCTAGCTTCATGAGAGTTCATCGGGAGAATGTATGAAAGCGATTATGGTGATGTTTGATTCACTCAATCGGCATATGCTACCGCCGTACGGCTGTGATTGGGTACACGCCCCGAACTTCGAGCGCCTTGCTAAGCGCAGCATCACTTTCACCAACAGTTACATCGGAAGCATGCCATGCATGCCAGCGCGCCGTGAACTGCACACCGGGCGGTACAACTTTCTGCACCGGAGCTGGGGACCACTCGAGCCGTTTGATGATTCTATGCCTGAAATTCTTCAGAAGCATGGGGTGTACACGCACCTGGTGACAGACCATCAGCATTATTTCGAGGACGGCGGCGGAACCTACCATAATCGTTACAGCAGTTGGGAGTTCGTGCGCGGCCAAGAGGGAGACTTCTGGAAGGGCCGTGTCGAACCTCCCGAGACACCAGCCCAGAGCAGTTTCAACGAAGACCACAATCCGCGCATGTGGGTCCAAGACTGGATCAACCGTAGCTACATGCCACAGCCGGAAGATCAACCGCAACACCAAGTGTTCACCTTGGGATTGGATTTCATACGTACGAACGCCACTGCCAACAGGTGGTTCCTGCAGATCGAGACCTTTGACCCTCACGAGCCATTCTTCACCCATCAAAAGTACAAGGACCTCTACCCGCACAGGTATGAGGGTCCGCACTTCGACTGGCCACCCTACGCGCAGGTCCGCGAACCGGCAGAATTCGTCGAGCATGTTCGTTACGAATACGCGGCTTTAGTGAGCATGTGCGACGAGCAGTTGGGACGCGTGATAGATGTCATGGATGAGCTTGACTTATGGGCAGATACCATGCTCATCGTCTGTACTGACCATGGTTTCCTTTTGGGCGAACACGACTGGTGGGCGAAGCTCAAAATGCCCTGGTATAACCTCCTCGCGAATACCCCCCTCTTCATCTGGGACCCGCGCAGCAAAATGGAGGGTGAGACACGCGAGAGCCTGGTGCAATTTATTGACCTTCCGGCCACCCTGCTCGAGTACTTTGCCGTTCCGCGTCCGAAAGACATGCAAGGTCAGCCGCTCAAAGAAACGATTGAAAACGACAGACCAGTACGCGATGCGGCTTTGTTCGGCGTTCACGGCGGCCACGTCAACTGTACCGATGGACACTACGTCTATATGCGAGCCCCGGAGCAGGCGGACAATAAACCACTGCACGAATACACCCTTATGACCACACATCTCCGAACGCGATTCAACCCCGAGGAGTTGCAAACTGCGGGATTAGCGCCACCCTTTAGCTTCACGAAAGGGTGTCCCGTTCTGAAGATCGAAGCGCGGCCGTGGGTTGATCCGCGACCGTTCGGGACGTTGCTGTTTGATGTGTTAAAGGACCAGAAGCAAAATCAGCCACTCAGTAGGCCGGATATTGAGGCGCGTATGCTTCAGTTCCTCATCCATTTGATGCATGCGAACGATGCGCCTAAGGAGCAGTACGAGCGCCTAAGCATTTTGCAGCTCTACGCGAGTTTTCTCCAAGCTCTTGAGGCGGCGAAGGAAGCCGAGGCTTAACGCGATGGTATAGTGGACCCCAGAAACCGGCTCTCCCTCATTAACCGTGCTTAGGCTTCCAGAAGCACCCGCTGCCGTAGAAGGTCGAAGTTTGCTCTGCCGTACATAGCGCGTTTGATGAGCTTGAGTTTTGTCACCCGCCCTTCGGTCTGGCCATTGCTCCAGGACGTTTCGAGCGCTGCACGTACTGCCGAGTAGTCCTGCTTGATAAGTAGCCATGCAAAAGAAATTGTGGAAGCTGCTCCCCTTACCCTCGCCAGATTGTGGCTCTTAGCCCTGAGAACTTCACAAGAACTTTTGTGTAGGTGCTTACCTGCCGCGAAGGTACGTAACGGGGTCACGCTGCTCTTGGTGGCGGTTTCCAGCCACTCGTCCAGACGAGACGCTTCCTGCTGCCGCACCATCTCCACAAAGGCTTTCGCTAGAG
>JALZLY010000111.1 GCA_030858465.1 Deinococcota bacterium | reverse complement strand
CCGGCGCCGCCCCCTCCGCAGGACATCCCGGTCGAGCCGCAAGCTGCCGAGGATGCGCCCTTCCCCGAGGCGGAAAGGGAGGGCCTGCCCGGCACCGTCACGCTCGACCCTTACGAGGATCAGCGCCACCGCCCCATCGTTGCCATCCTCGACAACGCCAACCCCTCGGCCGGCCGGCAGTCGGGCCTGCGTGAGGCCTCGGTCGTCTACGAGATGCCGGTTGAGGGCAACCTCACCCGGCTCATGGCCGTTTACGATCGGGCCGACCCCGGCCGCGTCGGGCCGATTCGCAGCGCCCGCGACTACCAGCACAGGGTGGTCGAGGACCTGGGCGGCGCCCTCGTCCACATCGGCGGCTCGCCTGCCGCGCTAGACGCCATCGCCAGGGGTCGCGCCCCCTCCTTCAACGCCCTCGAGCAGCGCTTCGAAGAGCTCTACAGCCGCGCGCCCGACGCTCCTGCACCCTACGACCTCTACAGCGACGGCGCCAGGCTGCGCAGCTTCCTGCGCGGCGCCAACCTGGAGACGGCTCGGAGCCTGCGCGGCACCATCTACCGGCCCGCGCCGGAGCTGCCCGACTCGAGCGCTCTGCTGGTGAGCTATCCCGGCGACTACTCGAGCGGCTTCACCTATCTCCCCGAGCTCAACCTCTACCGCTGGCAGCGCAGCGGCGTCCCGGCACTCGACGCGGGCGGCGAGAGCGTGGTGGTGCAGGCGGTGGTCGTCGCCCGGGTCGAGGGCAGCCCCCTGCCCGGCGACCGCGAGGGCCGCCTCTACCTGGCGGTCGACCGCGGCGGCGAGGCCACGCTCTACCTCGCTGGCAAGGTCATCCGTGGGCGCTGGCAGCAGCAGAACGGCTTTGGGTTCATCGCCGAGGACGGCCAGCCCGTGGACCTGACGCCGTTCAAGACCTGGATCAGCTTGGTGCCCTCCTGGGCGCAGGTGGCGGGACGGTAGGGTGGGCCTACGCAAAAGCTCCACGCTTGCGGGCCGAGGTGCTTGGCCAAACGATGGTAAGGGGCGCAACCAACTTTGTCGCCAGGCGAACCTGCTGTCTGTTCTTTGCATCCTGAACGAGTTCCATCACGACAAACCCTGGAACAACAGGGAGTTCGGTGAGGGATGAAAACCAGGCCAAGGCCGGAGTATGTCCACGCTGAATGTCGCTGAGGATAGCCGTGTCCAGCAAGAGCACCAGCTATTCCCGTACCCGCCTCTTGGCTTCACGCCGTAACAGGCGCGCATGCACCTGACTGTCTTCAACGTCGGAACGCGTTCCTATCAAGCCTTCACCTTGCCAGTAAGCCACGAGTTCAGCACCGCTTTTCGGAGTCTCCCTCGTAGAACGTCCCGTGGTGAGCACGCGCAGCGCATATTCTGAGAGGGGCAAGCCAAGGCGAGCAGCTTCCTTTTGAAGCTCCGCTTCAAGGTTTTGCGGCAACTCGAGTATTAGGCTCATGAAGTGCCTCCTGGTGGATTATAACTCAGCTCGGCATTTGCGTCTTTACAACACGCAGTTATCGGCTGCGCGTGATGATTAATGCCACCTGCGCCTTTGTCGTTCGCACTTCAGCACTGACGACATGAGGGTTATGGAACGCAAATTTGCGCTTTAAGTCAACCAAATCGTCCCACTCCGGTGGCCATAATTCCAACGGCGTCAGGTCATCCATCACAATCTGACCGCCAACCTTGACCATCTCGACGATGCTATCCCAATGTTCCGGTGCCAGGTACCGACGAGCTCCCGCGTCCATAAACACCAGGTCGAAGGGCGGCTCATCTTTAAGAACGTCCATGCAATCACCTGCGCGGATTTCGACGTTCGGACAATCCTTGAAGAGCTGCTTCGCCGCCTCCGCCAACCGGGTGTCAATTTCTGCAGAGATGAGCTTCGCGCCGGAAAGCAGAGCGCTCGCCATCCAAGCCGTGCCAATTCCTGCCCCTGTGCCGTGCTCCGCGATGCGCCCGCCGGGTTTTGAGGCGACCAAGGTGCGTAGCAGCTGCCCTACTTCGGGAATACACGCCGATGCTGGTCCCTTGAACCCCACCGGTCTGCCTTTGGGCATAACAGGGAAATTCAGCTTCTCTGCTAACTCAACCGCGCGCTCAACAAGCTCAGGAAGCTGAACGCCATACCGCTCATACTTGCTTTTCTTCAAATTCATCACTCCAAACGGTCTCACCTTCATTGTGCCTAACGGCTAAGCTCAACGGCGCGCCCATGCAGAAGCATGCCTCCAGAATTTAGCTTTCGGTACGATTTGATGGACATGTGGGCGCGTCCGCTGCAGTGAGTGTTAGGCACATCTGCGGCTACCACTGCTCAACCTGCAACCCTTCCACCGCTTGGAAGTGGCTGTCCCTGGTCACCAAAATGAGTTGATATTGCGCGGCAATAGCAGCAATCCAGATATCGTTCTCTGGAATAGGCGATCCACTAACTTTGAGCTGGTTTTTGATAGCACCGTACTGTTTGGCCGTTACTGTGTCACAGAACAGAACGGCACCATTGGCAGCAAATTCGTCAATACGCGTGGTGTTCTCCTTGGCCCGAGCGGACTTGCCAGCGCCAAAGTACAACTCGCCTAGTGCGATGCTGGGAACAAAAACGTCTTCAGCATTTGCCAGCTTCTGCATGACCGTGTCTTCCTTGGCAAAAAGGGCGATGATGATATTGGTGTCGAGCAAAAACCTACCACTCATCGTGGTCTATACGTTCGCAGCCCTCTTCTATCACCTGCTTCATAATAGTGAGGTCAGCAGCATCAACGGTTCCGGCAAAGCGTAAAAGTGCCTTACCAGACACTCCTCGAACCTGAGAAGTTGCAAGCGAACGAGCGAATTCTAGAACTCTATGCTGCTGCTCGAGAGGAAGTCGGTTAAGCTGCTCACGAATTTCAGCTTCAATCGTTTGTGTCTTCACTATCCATCACCAACATAATTTTAGCAGACGGCAAGCTGGCAAAGCGCCTAACGCCTGAGTTAAGCCGCGCCGCCCGCGACCTTACCTGTGCCGAGTGTAGCCCGATGTCACCGGCGCCTGAAGTCATGATGCGGTGTCGGCTTGAACGAATTGTTAGGTGGCGGCACTTGGGTCGATGTCAAAGTGCATGACGTCTTCCCGAATGCCCAGCTTTGTGTAGAGAGCAACTGCTGGATCGTCACCGTAGTCTGCCTGTACATAAA
>JALZLY010000110.1 GCA_030858465.1 Deinococcota bacterium | reverse complement strand
AGACTCCTCGGAGTGATGCGTTTCAAAGAGGCCGGTGCTAGCGGGCGCGCCTGGAATTCCGAGTTTCTTGGGAGGCAGGGTTCAATTGGGTGTGAAGAAGAGCGCTTTTGAACCCGCATAGCACAGGAAGATAGGGTGAGAGGGGAAAAATGCAAGCGTCAGCAAGGTCAACCGTGAGCGCTGCTCGAGTCTCGGACTGGGAGCGCAAGGTTCTCCCCCTGCGCGAGCAGACCAGGGTCGTGAACGGGTGGCTTGGGCACCGCCTGGAGCACCTCCTGCCCGAGATTATGAAGCGTGAGGGCTTCGACATGTGGATCGTCTGCGCGCGCGAGTACAACGAGGATCCGGTGTTGATGAGCCTGCTGCCCGCGCCCATGCTCTCGGCGCGGCGGCGCACCATCCTGGTCTTCTCGGTGCAAGGCGGTCGCTTCGAGGCGCTGAACGTGGCGCCGCCCGGCGTCGGCTTGGACGACTACTATCGGGGCGTCTGGAACAAAGGCAAAGAAGAGCTGGAGCGGGAGGATCAGTGGGCTTGCCTCCAGCGCATCGTGGCGGAGCGCGACCCCGCCGTCATCGGCATCAACCTCTCCGAAACCTTCGCCTTTGGCGACGGCCTCAGCCATACCGAGCACGCCCTGCTCATGAAGGCGCTGGGTCCGGCCTACGCCGAGCGTTGCCGGGGGGCTGAGCGGCTGGCGGTTGGCTGGCTCGAGCGCCGCAGCGAGGGCGAACTTCAGGCCGCCAGCGGCGTCAACGAGATCGCCCACGGGGTCATCGCCGAAGCCTTCTCGAGCCGCGTCGTGCATCCCGGTGTGAGCACGGCCTTGGACGTCGCTTGGTGGATTCGCCAGCGCATTCAGGACCTGGGCCTCAGCGCCTGGTTCCAGCCGACCGTCTCCATTCAGCGCCGAGGCGCCAACGTCGGTGATATCGGCGCGACCCCGGACGAGGTCATCGTGCCAGGCGACCTGTTGCACTGCGATGTCGGCTTGCATTACCTGGGGCTGGCGACCGACACGCAGAGGCTCGCCTATGTGCTCAGGCTGGGTGAGGATGACGCTCCCGAGGGTCTTCGGAAGGCGCTGGCGACCGGCAACCGCCTGCAGGACATCCTCGCGGCGGAACTCGTGGCGGGACGAATGGGCAACGAGATTCTGGCCGAGGCGCTGGCGGTGGCAAGAGGCGAGGGGCTTCAGGCGCGCATCTATTCCCATCCCATCGGTTATCACGGGCACGGCGCCGGTCCCGCCATCGGCATGTACGACAACCAGGAGGGGGTGCCGGGTCGGGGAGACTACCCACTCTTCGCCGACACCCTGCACTCGTTCGAGCTCTACATCAAGCAAGCCGTTCCCGAGTGGGAGGGCCAGGAGGTCAAGATCGCGCTCGAGCAGGTCGTCGCCTTTACGGGCGGCGAGGTCCACTTCCTGGCCGGGCGGCAGATGGCGTTGCATCTCATCGGGTGAGCTCGCGCGCCAGGAGGGGACGACGGGCAGGGTCGCGCGGGTCCACAGCGCGCGACAGGATGCGTGCTCGAGGGGAGGGAGCATGAGAGCTACGGTAGAGCGTTGCGAACTGGCACCGGGTTTGAGCATCTCCCGGGTCTTGACAGGTTTGTGGCAGGTTGCGGATATGGAACGCGGCGGCCGAGAGGTGGATCTCGAGGCGGCGGCCGCAGCCATGGTCCCGTACGCCGAAGCCGGCTTCACAACCTTCGACATGGCTGACCATTACGGCTCGGCGGAGGAGATCGCCGGCCGGTTTTTGCAGCACTACGCCCCTACACGTCAGGGGCAGCTGCTGACGAAATGGGTGCCGCCGCCAGGGCGCGTGACGCGGGAGGATGTTCGAGCCGCGGTCCAGCGCTCGCTCGAGCGGATGCGGACTGACAGGCTCGATTTGCTGCAGTTTCACGCTTGGACCTACGCCGATCCACACTGGCTGGATTGCCTGTTCTGGCTGCAGGAGCTCAAGGATGAGGGTCTCATCGCTCAGCTGGGAGTGACGAACTTCGACACGGCTCATCTGCGGATCGTGCTGAAAAGTGGCGTCGGGGTCGTCTCCAATCAGGTCTGCTTTTCACTCCTCGACCAGCGCCCCAAGAACGGCATGACCGAACTGTGTCAGCAGCACGGCGTCAAGCTGCTGGCCTACGGAACCGTCGCGGGGGGCTTCTTGAGTGAACGGTGGCTCAAGAAGCCGGAGCCCGACCGGGAAGACCTTCGGACCTGGTCACAGATGAAATACCGGCGTTTCATAGACGCGGCCGGCGGTTGGGAGGCGTACCAGGACCTCTTGGTCACGGTGAGCGAGGTGGCTCAGACACACGGGGTGTCGCTGGCCAACGTCGCCTCCCGCTATATCCTCGAGCAACCCGCCGTTGGCGGGGTCATCATCGGCGCGCGGCTCGGACAGAGCGAGCACATTCAGGACACGCTGCGGCTGTTCGACTTTTCCCTCGATGAGGCAAGCTACTTGAAAATCAAGTCGGCTTTAAGTAATCTACGCACCCTTCCAGGAGACAGCGGCGATGAGTACCGCAAACCCCCGTACCTCACGGCTTCCGGGGATCTAAGCCATCACCTTGAAACTTTCCCCCCTCCCTTTGCGGTCCGGGCCGGCTCGGATGGGCGCAGCGTCGCTCTGAGCGGCACACCGTGGGAGGAGATGGCCGGTTATTGCAGGGCGGTGCGCCGGGGGAACCGTATCTTGGTTTCCGGAACCACCGCGACGCACGTCGACCGAGTGGTGGGCAAGATGGACGCGGCAGCCCAGCTTCACTTCGTGATCGACAAGGTAGAGGGAGCGCTGCGGTCGCTCGGTGGCCGCCTCGAGGATGTCGTGCGCACCCGCGTCTACCTGCGCCACCTCGAAGATTGGGAGGCCGTAGCCTGGGCCCACGGAGTGCGGTTTCGAGATATCCTCCCCGCGAACACGCTGATCCAGGCGGGGCTCGTAGGGGAGGAGTACCTGGTGGAGATGGAGGCGGAGGCCATAGTGGCGTCTGAGGGCTGAGGCTGAAAGCGCCCGATCGCTACGCTTGCTTGCAAGTTGCGCTTAGAGCAGTCTGTGACACTACCTTTGCTCCCTTACCTACGAACTGGCAAAATGTCCGGTGGCTAGAGGACGATTATCGAACAGTTGCACTCAAAGACCGCTCTCCTGCCTAGAACCCGGGACCCGAGGGATGCGGCGGACGCTAATGCCACAAACGACGTCAAAGGCGCACACCACTCTCTCGCCTGAGGTCAGGCAAGCGCAACACAAACAACGCCCCACCCTCAGGATGATTGGCCGCCTCAAGCTGCCCCCCGTGCGCCTCAGTCAGCGCGCGAGCAATAGCCAAACCGAGTCCCGAGCCGCTCGAGTCACCCGGCGCACCCTCAGGCGTGTCTGGTCGCGCCCGCGAGAGGTCACCGCGGTAGAAGCGCTCGAGGGCCCGCTCGAGGGTGGCTTGCGGGAGCCCAGGTCCGTAGTCGCGCACCCACAACTTCACCCCCTGGGCCTCCGCTTCGGCGCCGACCTCGATGAGGACAGGACCAGCGTGACGCAGGGCGTTATCGAGCAGGTTGCCCAGCACCTGCGTGATGCGGTCGGGGTCGAAGGTGGCGCTGAGACCAGCGGGCACCGATATCAGCCTAGGGCCTGTAAAAGAACAACCTCCCGACTTACTGACTAACTTAGCCACCTGGATCACTCATCAGTCGCGGCCGGATGGTGTAGTTCCAGTTAGGACAGACGCTGTGACGCTCTAGATTCAGCTTCTTCATGTCAGCATCTGAAACACGCTGCCCTTTCTCATAAACCCCTTCCAACAAGAAAGCTTTCACCTTCAGGCCGGTCTCGGTGGCCGTCCCTCGAAGAGT
>JALZLY010000109.1 GCA_030858465.1 Deinococcota bacterium | reverse complement strand
GACGCAACCAAGTTTCTAGCGAGGGACATTGATCATGGATGTGACCACCGTTGCCGCAATCATCTACCTGTTCATCACAGCAGGCGTGGTTGCCTTCCAGTTCGCCTTGGCCTTCGGGGTTCCGTGGGGTTCGTACGCGATGGGCGGCAAGTTTCCGGGGCGGTTTCCCCCGGCAATGCGCGCCTCTGCTGTCGGGCAGGCTGCTCTTCTCGGCTTGATGGCTGCGGTTGTGATGTCACGTGCCGGCCTGCTCCTTCCAGACTGGGCGCAGGTCTCCGTGTGGCTCACTTGGGTCATCGTCGCGTTCAGCGTAGTCAGCGTGGTGCTCAACACCATAACGCCCAGCGCCAAAGAGCGTCGGGTCTGGCTGCCGGTGGCTCTTGTGATGCTCGCCTCGAGCCTTACGGTCGCTCTGACTGCGGGATAAGGGCCGCGTGGCTTGCCTCTATGTTGGGGTGCGCGCCATGCCTAGCGCCAAATTTCGAGCCTCCAGCCCCTCGGTAAGCCCGGAACGATACCTCTGACGATACCTTGGTATCTATACGCCAATACCGATTAGCAGCTAATCTCCTTTTGCACGCAGAAGGTGACGCAGGCTGTCATGAACAGCCACGACAGGAGGGCGTTATCCACGACGACAGAGGAATTGAAGCAAGTCACGCAACCGTTTATCGAATCAGGCTCGAGGGCCATCTGGATCGTCAATGGACAAATTGGTTCGAGGGCCTGACCATCACGTTGGAAGACAATGGCGATACGCTGCTATCCGGCCCCGTAGTCGATCAGGCCGCATTGCATGGACTACTTAAGAAAGTGCGCGATTTAGGCATACCACTAATCTCGGTCATTCGCGTTAAACCCGGTCTCGCGGAGGCGTCAGATGCCGAAGGGCAACTCGGCTCGAGTGACTTAGAGAGGTGATTCACCTTTGCTAGCGTCTCCGCTGTAGTTCAACCCCCGGCAGCATGGCGACCACCATTCCATGTAAGTCCCTTCATCAACGCTTGTCTACACCGCTCGAGAAAAGGAGAAGGAAATGGGTAATTTACAGAAGATGGGCGGCGTGGCCGCACTTATCATGGCCGCAACGTTCGTGGTGGGCTTCGTGTTGCTTCTCACCTTGCTGATGCCCGCCGGTTACTTCGCCGCGGACGTTGATCCTATCCAGAACGCGGCTTTCCTCGCGGACAACCAAGCCGTCTTGTACGTCTGGTACCTGACCATCTATGTGGTCTTCGGCGTCTTTCTGGTTGTCTCGGCGCTAGCGCTCTACGAGCGGTTGAAGGCTGGTTCGCCAGCAATCGCGCAGATAGCGACCGCCTTCGGGATTATCTGGGCTGGCCTGGTTATTGCTAGTGGCATGGTCGCAAATGTCGGTTTGGGCGCAGTGGTCGATCTCTATGGTAGCGACCCAACTCAAGCCGCGTCGCTGTGGTTAGCAGTTAACACTGTGGTCATCGGTCTAGGTGGTGGGAATGAGATTGTCGGCGGCTTATGGGTACTCCTGATAAGTTGGGCAGCCTTGCAAGCAGGAGGACTTCCTAAGCTATTAAACTACTTTGGCGTAGGGGTCAGTGTGGCGGGCATCCTCACGGCTGTCCCGGCTCTCGCGGCTCTCGAGGTGCTAGGGGCTGTTTTTGGCTTCGGTCTCATCGTGTGGTTCGTATGGGTGGGAATCGTCATGTTGCGCAGTAGCCCAAGCGCAGCGGCATACAACCGAGAAGAAAGGCAACTTAAAGAAAGGCAACTCCTATGAAAGCAGTCGTCTACACAAAATACGGACCCCCGGAGGTTCTTCAGCTCGAAGAGGTGGAAAAACCTACCCCCAAGGACAATGAAGTACTGGTAAACGTTCATGCGGCGTCGGTAAATGCGGCGGACTGGCATCTCATGCGAGGCGAACCGCTCCCCGCCCGGCTAGCGTTCGGGCTACTTAAACCCAAGCTCAGGATCCTCGGAGCCGACATCGCGGGGCGAGTTGAAGCGGTGGGCAGAAACGTAAGGGAGTTTAGGCCTGGGGATGAGGTGTTCGGTGACTTATCCGGGTGCGGCTTCGGCGGTTTTGCCGAGTATGTTTCGGTTCCCGAAGATGCCTTGGTGTTGAAACCGGTTGCTACGTCCTTCGAGCAGGCGGCGGCGGTACCGTTGGCGGCGGTCACTGCCTTGCAGGGTCTGCGCGATAAGGGACGGATTCAGCCGGGGCAAAAGGTCTTGATCAATGGGGCGGGTGGCGGCGTGGGCACGTTTGCGGTGCAGCTTGCCAAAGCGTTCGGGGCTGAAGTCACCGCTGTGTGCAGCACGAGGAATCTGGACATGGCGCGCTCGCTTGGCGCAGATCACGTCATCGATTACACGCAAGAAGATTTCACCCGAAATGGACGAGGGTATGATCTGATCCTTGCCGCGAACGGATATCATCCGCTTGCGGCCTATAAGCGCGCCTTGAGCCCCGAGGGGATTTACGTCATGACCGGAGGGTCTAACGCACAACTGTTCCAAGCCATGCTTCTGGGACCCGTGATGTCGATGAACGGCAGTAAGAAAATGGCTGGCTTGTTGATGAAACCAAACAAGGAGGGCTTGATTTTTATGAAAGAGCTTCTCGAGGCTGGCAAAGTCGTCCCTGTTATCGATAGGCGTTACCCGCTACGTGAGGTTCCTGAAGCGATTCGCTACCTCGAAGAAGGGCACGCTCGAGGAAAAGTGATCATAACTGTGGAGCAGTAACGACCATTTGTGTGCCTTGTGACTGCCCATCACGCTCGATAGGGTGCTTCGGCGTGACAAGCGCACCTTGTAAGGGAGGGCGCGTTGACAGGGTTTCGCTGTTCCGTATACTGTAAACAGCATGAGGCAAACGCTAGGGATGGCATGGGCGGGCTCGAGACGGTCTCGGCGAGGGCGGGGCCATAAAGACTGAGCCCTTTCTTCACCCCGTCCAGCGCGAGACGGTCGAAGCGCAGGCCTACAGGGCGCTGCGCGCGGCGATCCTCGCCGGTAGGCTGGCGGGAGGTCGGCGCCTCATCCAAGAGGAGCTGGCGAGCGAGCTCGGCACCAGCCGCATCCCCGTGCGCGACGCGCTCAAAAGGCTCGAGCACGACGGCCTGGTCAGTCAGGGCAAGCGCAACAGCTACCTGGTCAACGCCTTTGGTCCCGAAGACGCCGCCGAGATCTACGCCATCCGCAGCCTGCTCGAGCCGCACGCGGCGGTGCTCGGGCTGGCGCGGTTGTCGGACGAGGGGCGCGAAAGGTTGCACGCGCTCTTTGAAGAGATGACCTGGGCGGCGGGCGACGCTGAAAGTTACGTCGCCCTCAACACCCGCTTTCACATGCTGCTCTACGAGGCTAGCGGCAGGCCGCGCCTCGTGCGGATGATCGAGAGCCTGTGGGCAGGGCGGCCGCAGCTCACGCCCCTGCACGTCGCGGGCCAGCTCGAGGCTTCGCAAGAGGAGCACCGGGGCATCCTCCGGGCCATCGACGCGGCTGACGCCGAGGCACTGGAGCTTTTGTTGAGGGAGCACATCCAGCGCGCGGGCGAAGGGCTCGCGCGCTGGCTCACCCAGAAGGAGAGCTGAGATGAGCTATGAGACGACCCAAAAGACCGCTATGACCCAAAGCCTGACGGAAGGTCTCGCCCGCTGGACGGTGGACCTCGAAGAGCTCGGCGAGCAGGCGCGTCGCGCCACCGAGCGCGCCTACCTCGACGGCCTGGCCTCGGGCCTGGCCGGCTCGCAGACGCCGCCCGCGATGATGGCGCGGCGGGTGGTCGAGCGCAGCGGCGGCCACCCCCAGGCCACCCTCTTCCCGGACGGCCTCAAGACGTCCGCGCCCCAGGCGGCCTTTGCCAACGCGGTGGCGACGCACGTCCTCGAGCTCGACGACCTGCACGGGCCTTCGACCCTGCATCCGGCCGCGCCCATCATCCCCGCCGCGCTGGCGGTGGCCGAGCGGGAGGGCGCCGGCGGCGCGGCGCTGCTCACCGCCATCGCCGCCGGCTACGAGGTGGCTATCCGCATCGGCGAGGCCGTCAACCCCGCGCACTACCGCTTCTTTCACCCCACCGGTACGGTCGCCACCTTTGGTGCCGCGGCGGCTAGCGCCAAGCTGATGGGGCTCACCGAAGAGGAGACCCGCTGGGCGCTCGGCAGCGCGGGCACGCAGGCCGCCGGCCTCTGGGAGTTCAACGCCGATGGCACCATGTCCAAGCACCTCCACCCCGGCCACGCCGCCCTCTGCGGTATCTTCGCGGCGGACCTGGCGCGGGAGGGCTTCAGCGGCACGCGCCAGGTATTGGAGGGTCGGCGCGGTTTCTTCGCGGCGATGGCCGGCGACTACGACGCCGCGCGGGTCACAGACGGCCTGGGGTCGGGCGCGCCCCTCAAGATCGAGAGCATGAGCTACAAGCGCTTTCCCTGCTGCGGCCACACCCACAGCGGCATCGACCTCGCCCTCGACTGGTCGGCGGAGGTGGCTAAGGAAGGGCTCGAGTCCTTGGACGTCTACAGCTACGGCGTGGCCATGGACATCGTGCCCAACCCCGAGCCCAAGACGCCCTACCAGGCCAAGTTCTCCTACCCCTTTGTCCTCGCCTGGGCCCTCGTGCACGGCTCCTTGGACGTGCACAGCTTCGCCCCCGAGAGCCTGGAGGACGAGGCGGTGCGCGCCCTGCTGCCGCGCATCACCATGCACCACGAGCCTGCCTTCGACGCGCTCTACCCGGGAGCCTACGCCGTCCGCCTGGTCCTGCGCACCCGCTCGGGTCGCGAACTGGTGGCGCTGCGCGAGCACCCCAAGGGCTCGGCCCATAATCCCATGAGCGACGAGGAGATGGCCGCAAAGGCGCGTGGCATGCTGGGCGATGTCTTGGGCGAGAGGCTGATCGCGCACGTCCGGTCCGTCTGGAAGCAGCCCCGCCTCGATCTCAGGGAGCTTGTCGAGGCACCCGTCGAGGTTTAGCCTCGAGCAGATACGAAGGCCGGGAACCGCTACCTCGGCTGCGTCTCGGCCTCGGTCCTTTCAGCGGCGGTCCTCTCGTCGGCCTCGCGGCCCCTCAGCCTCCAGCGCTGATAGAAGAAGAGCGCTGCGACGATGGCCGCGCCGATAAGGTCGGTGTGGACGGTGCCGTAGATCAAGGTGACGGCCGCGATCAGCATGAACAGGCGCGGGATGGCGCTCATGCTGGTGACGAACCAGCCCTGCACCGCTGCGGCCAGAAAGTAGACTCCGAAGACGCCAGTCACGAAAGCCAGGCCGATGCGCCAGGGCTCGCCGATGAGCAGCAGTTGCGGGCTGTAGAAGAACATGAAGGGCACCAGGTAGGCAGCCAGTCCCAGCCTGAACGACTCCACCGAGGTCTTTAGAGGGTCGGTCCCGGCGATGCCGGCGGTGGCGTAAGCGGCCAGGGCGACGGGCGGGGTGATGGCCGAGACGACCGCGTAGTAGAACACGAACATGTGCGCCACCAGCGGCAAGACCTCCATGCGCACCAGCCCCGGCGCCACCACCGAGGCCGCTACGGCGTAAGCGGCGGTGGTGGGCATGCCCATGCCCAGGAGGATGGCGATGCCCATCGCAAAGACGAGCGCCAGAAACTGGCTGTTCTGGGCGACCGAGAAGAGCAGCGACGAAAAGCGCCCGCCGATGCCGGTGAGCGAGATGATCCCCACCACGATGCCCGCGCAGGCGCAGACCGCCACCAGGCCTATCACGTTGCGCGTGCCCAAGAACATGGCGTCGGTAACGGCGCGGAGGCCCATCTTGTTGTCCTTCGTGAACCAGCTCATGATGAGCGTGCTGATGAGCGCCAGGGTGCCGGCGCGGACGATGGAGTAGCCCATCAAGATGGTGACGACCAAGATCACCACCGGCAAGAAGAGGTAGGCCTGCTTGAGGACCCCC
>JALZLY010000108.1 GCA_030858465.1 Deinococcota bacterium | reverse complement strand
TTGGTGTCAACTGCCTCCACCCGAATCAGGTCGTCTACCGTTTGAAAGGGCCGCTGCTCTACGATTCTCTGGCTCATGACGGGGCCTATGGTGGTAATGCGCCTCAAGTCCTCGAGGCTGGCGGTATTGATATTCACGCATGGCTGTTCCTCGTTGGCAATACTGTTTCGCAGCAGCCACCTTGCATTGGTGCCCGTAAGATCATCATTTCTTAATGTATAGTCCGGAGCCGTCAGTCCTGCGCTACTTCTAGGGCTGGCTCTAGCACCTAGCCTAAGCAACTCATAGATGATCTCAGGGCTAGGATTTCTCCAAGCGGCGTACATAAGAGCTGTCCGACCTTCATAGGTGGACGTGTTGACCTCCGTTCCGGCTGTTACAAGAACAGTGATCACCTCAGGATCCTGGTTCGCGGCGGCGGCGTGCATCAGGAGGGTTTGACCGTATTCGTCGGCAAGGTTGACGTTGAACCCCCCAGCGATGAGCTCTTGTATCTCGCTCAGCGTGCTGTCACTCATTGCGGTGAGAAAGGTCGAGGTCGGGGACTGGGAAGCGCTCAGCAGGACGGACAACGCCGCGGCCGTCACCATAAGCTTGCCGACGCCGGCCATGCTCGGCTTGGCCCTGGGCGATGGTTTGTTCTTTGTATCCCAAAACGGCTCTGTGACTTGAGAGGCTGTCGGTCGCCATACGTATGTTGGCGAATACCTGCTCCTCGACCTGTAACCTCTGCTCTCCTGGAATTTGAAAAAGCTTATAAACCAGAGAAGCGTGAGGGTGTTGGGCTCCGGCCTGAGCGGTCCTGCCTCGGTAAACCCTGCAATGACGACGAAAAGTAGCGGCAGATCACGAAAGGCAATGGGCCGCTCGAGGAATGCTACGGCTTGATACAACAAAGCTAGGACCAAAAACGCGGTGCCGATGATGCCTACGCTGTGCAGGCTCTGCAAGAGCATGTTGTGGGCATGTGGGGCCTCCCAACCTAGCGTCTCATACTCTGATGCGAGCACCGAACGGCTAGCCCCATACCCGTAGCCGAGCCACGGCGACGCCTCGATCTGCTCGAGCACAAAGGTCCAGAGACCGGTGCGTCCAGTCAGCGTCACGACCTCCTGGGAGCGGCCCGAGCGGCTAAAGCCCTCGAGCACCTCGCCACCGGCCCCTGGTGATATGAGGAAGAAGAAGGCGACCACAGCGGCGATGGCCGCGCCGGGTACGATGAGCCGCGGCCGAAGACGCAGCGCGTACACCGCTCCGGCAGCCAGCAGGGCCAGCGCGGAGGTTCGGCTACCGGTGAAGGCTAGCGTCAGCAGGCCGATAGCCGCCGGTACGGCAAGAAATCGGGGGCGGATGAGTCGGTAGAGAAAGAGCAGCAGCAACACCAGCAGGAACAGGGCGACCAGGCGGCCTAGAATGTTGGCGTGAGCGGTCAGGCCGTCCATGCGGTAGACCTCCCCCGCTGGTGTCCAAAAGCCTGTTGTGCGCCCGAATTCGGGAAAGGCATAAGACAGCGCCAAAGAAACCACGATGAACAGCCCGAGGCTGGCTGCTGCCGTCAAGAGCATGGTCCTCAAGGTGAGCAGGCGCGCGGCGGCGGGGGCAAAGAGCACGAAGCCGAGCAGGATGAGCCCGACCTCGAAGGTGAAGTACGGCGTCGCCGAATAGAGCGTCGAAAGAAGCGCGAAGAGCGCGAAGAGCAGCAGGGGGAGAGCGGGCGGTCTGAGCAGCGAGCGGTAGGTGTTGGGAAGCTGAAGCAGGCCGAGCGCGAGCGCGCCCAGGCCGAGCAGCAGCCTGATCGACCGGTCTACATTGGTGCCTTCCTCCCTAAAGATGTTGAAGTGAGCGTCGAGGAAGAGGAGCAGTATGCCCAGATAGACGGCGAACGCCCAGGCGCGTCCCGTGGCGCGGCTGACCGCCGGCACGAAAAGGCTCAGCAGCGGCAGGACGCCGAGGGCGGCCAGCAGGGCGATCATCTGAACGCGCGTCACCGGACCCTCACGCCCTCGCCTCGAGCCGCGCTGCGGGGTGATGGGAAAGGGAGTGGGTGGTTGGAGCCATAGCCATACCGGAGCGAACCTCAACACGAGGACCATCCTACCCTGCTTCGGCGGGCTCGAGGCGAGTCGCTGACCAAATGAACCGCGCAAGCCCCCGGCTTTAGACGTGGGGTAAGCGGTTCAGGTTTTCGTTTCTCACACATTAGATACCTCCGTGCTGTATAATCAATGAGTCACGTCTACCAAAAAAGCCCCCGTGGGGGGCTCGAGCATCGACAAGCTTTCCTGCTAACTCTCGAACAGCTCGCTTACGGACAGCTGCCACCCCGGCACAACTTCACCGCCGTACAAGGTGTCTTCCACCTCCAGCACCTTCACCTCGGTAGGGGAGAGGTGAACGAACACCTGTTGCCTGCGGGGGTTGATGACTATAACCATTCCAGAGCCTGCCGCTAGCCACTCGGCTACCTTGTCGTTCACCTCGGTGTAGAGGTCGTTGGGCGAGACCACTTCAACCGCTAAGTCGGGTGCGCCGGGCCAGTAGCCCTGCACGGGGCCTACCTCGTCCAGGCGAGCCTGACTGACGAAAGCGACGTCCGGAGCACGTACGGTGTCGGGATCGGTGCTGAGCTTGAAGCCAGTTTCAGCGGCTGTAACCTTCCCTAATCCTTGAGCGCGTACATGGGCAATAAGTAGACCCGTGACGAGCGCGGCTAGTGTGCCATGTTCATACCCTGCCGGTGCCATCTTTTTAAGCTCTCCCCTGATCAGTTCATAACGGAATCCGTCGGAAGGTATATGGAGGAGTTCGTCAGCGGTCGTTTGTACCTGAGTGGTCACGGCTACCTCCTTCCCTTCAGTATAGAAGAGCTCGAGCCCTTCGGGTGCTGGCTGCACGGCACGTGCGTTTTTTAATAGCTCATATACTTACCTCGTTGCTGGCGGCTACCGCTTTAGGGAGAGCGTCATCTTAAAGGGCTCCAACGATAATGCCTTCCAGGTCGTTCCAGTCCGGGTTGGCGTAGGTTCTGCCCACGACCACCACCGTGGGCGTCCCCCGCAAGCCGATCTCCTTGGCCTGCTCGGTGTTGTGTTCGACCTCCTGAACGGTCATGTCCTTCTTCAGGCACGCCCTCAAGAGTCCCGGCCTGATGCCCCCTGTCCTCCCGGTAAGGTCTACCAGTGTCTGTTTGTCGACCCCCGGCAGGTTGACGATGCCGGTCGTGAGAGTAAGGCGTCTAGTCATGGCTCTACCCTAGAGACTTTCTGGCGGAGGCGCGATATGCGAAGGGACAGGGGGTATACTGAAGTACATGACGCTCATCGTCACCGCTGACCCTCCCCCCCTCATCACGGACGCCGGT
This sequence comes from Deinococcota bacterium, assembly GCA_030858465.1. Taxonomy (NCBI): domain Bacteria; kingdom Thermotogati; phylum Deinococcota; species Deinococcota bacterium. The sequence continues at coordinate 4,465 of JALZLY010000108.1, read as the reverse complement.
GGCGTGGTGCGCGTAGGCGGTACGCGCGTGAGCCTCGACACGGTCATCATGGCCTTTTTGGAGGGCGCGACGGCTGAAGAGATCACCCAACAATACCCCCCCGCGTCACTTCCGGCTGTGTACGCCGTCATCAGCTACTACTTGAACCACTCCCATGAAGTGAACACTTACCTGCGTGAACGGCAGCAGCAGGTCGCCCAGGTTCGTCAGCAGAACGAGCGTCGCTTCGACCCTCAGGGTATCCGAGACCGCCTCTTGGCACGCCGTGCCGATAAGGGGTAGGTGGGGTGCTCAAGTTGGCTGCGGATGAGAACTTCAACAATAACATCGTGCGTGGGCTTTTGAGGCGCAATCCCAGGATAGACGTCGCACGTGTTCAAGACGTGGGGCTCTCAGGGGCAGATGATCCTACTGTGTTGGCGTGGGCAGCAGATGAGGGGCGAGTTCTCTTAACACACGACGTCACCACCATGACCCATTACGCTTATGAGCGTGTGCAAGCGGGTGAGCCGATGCCGGGCGTGTTTGAAGTAGCTCGCATGGTTCCCATCGGTTTGGCGATTGCAGACATCCTCCTGCTAGCCGAATGCAGTATTGAAGAGGAGTGGGCGGGTCAAGTGAGGTATTTGCCCCTGCGATGAGCAACACGATGTAGTACCCGCACTAGCGGGGGGCCTAGTGGCCCTACACTGTAGTACCCGCACTAGCGGGGGCCTAGTGGCCCTACACTGAGCGACGCGGAGGTCTGGGCGGACATCGTCAGGGCGCGCAACCTGGCAGCTCATGTCCAAGCGGCAGGAACACAACGAAAGTTTTCGAGCGAATTATCAAAGGCTTGCTGAGCGACGAAGAATACCGAACCCTCCAACTACATCTGGCAGCACATCCAAATAGCGGCGCGGTCATAAAAGGTACAGGCGGCCTCCGCAAGCTCAGGTGGTCGGTGGCAGGCCGAGGAAAGCGCGGTGGTGCCAGGATTATCTACTATTGGGCGGTGTCAGACAACACCATTAAGAGAGGAGTACCCGTCAAGTACCCCGCTCTAAAGAGGCGGGGCTTGTCCCTGGAGAGTAGCATGTGCCGACTTAGACACATTCCCCGAGACAATAGGCCGCTTGATACCGGCCCTAGCCCAAAAAGGCTTAGAAGCTTACCTGTCCTTAACGGCTTTAACTGTTTACCCTTAGAGGGTGCCTTTCGCCGGACGGTTCGCTTATACGTTCCAAGTTTTACCAGCACAACGTGTCGTAGTGTGCTGAACCCGTGGAACTTGGACTTTCATGGTACGCCGGACTTATTGCGTCCTGAACGCGGTATAGCAAGGTGCCCGGCGAAGCGGGTACAGAAAGGGCAAGGCTTAACGCCTTGCGGGCTACGCTCCTCCCCGGACCAAGGTCGCGGGGTATCCGCTACGCCCAGGTCTTTTTTATGAAAGAAGAGCTTTTTCAAGCACTCCTGGAGAGCGTGCGGGAAGGCAGTCGCATCCTTAGGGGAGGACAGCCCGCGAGGGTTTTCAAAGTTGAAGAGCCCGACGTGAAGGCAATCCGCCGCCGTTACGGCATGTCTCGAACCGGGTTTGCCGCCATGCTGGGCATCAGCGAGAGGACGCTGGAAGGTTGGGAGCAAAAGCGCCGCAAGCCGAAAGGGCCTGCGCAGGTGCTTCTAAGAATTGTGGCAAAGCATCCCGAGGCCGTGCTGGATGCAGTGCAGCCTGTCCAGCCAAGGTCGAATACCTCGAGGACATTGCCGGAAAGCTTGGAGTGAAGGAGGCGTGGTGAAAGACTTCGCTTATGGCTATTCACTCATCACCTTCTTTGCTCGGCAATCATCTGCGCCCGAGCCCGAGGGTGTTCTCCAATCGGTGTGCCATCCTTATGATCCCGTAACTGCCCCATGCGCTTGATGCTCGAGAGTTCGTTCTCGAGCTCTCTCACGCGTGACGGTTCCCATTCGTCCCATTCGAGAGGATGTTCAAGCGCTTCTCTTCTTCGTAGAGCCGCTCCGTCACAAAGCTCTTGAGAAGCGTTTGATACGGGATTCCTTTAGCTTTGGCGACGGCCTCGAGCCTGCCTTTGGTGTCGCGCTCGAGCTTGAGGCTGATCTGCACGGTTCCCTGCGGGCGCCGGAAGCTGCGCGTGATGGGCGTATCGAAGTCGGGGTCGGGCGTGTCGCTGAGGAGGCCCTCGCCTACCTCGTGCCTCTCCCAGAAGGCGGCGGCTTCGGTGTCGTTCTTGAACGCCGGTATCTCGCTCTGCGCCTGGATGGTCTTTGTGGGCATGCTCACCTCCTGTACGATTTCTTCTCGGCTTTTGTCGCGTCTCTCGCCATGAACGGGCGGACGCCCTCGGCCTTCTTAGAACGACGACCAGCACCCGACCATCTTCGGTTTTGCCGATGAAGCCCATGCGCCGGTCGCCGGGAGCGTTGTAGGCGCTGAACTTTCGGCGGTCCGAATCGGCTAATGCCTCTTCGACCTCCCAGGGCTCGACGCCGTGCCTGGCAATGTGGGCTATGGCTTCGTCGTCCCATAGCAACCTCATGCCTTAGCTCTACAACATCAGTTGCTGTGAGGAACGGAATATTTTTCGCCGCGCTCAAATTAGGGAAGAGCATGACAGAGCCTCTAGGGAAGCTGAAGAGGCCGCAGATCCTAGTTAAGTGAGGTTGTAGAGCTAAATTCCTCTTGGCTGCTCTTTGCCCTGTTCGCGCAGCACCCCGAAGGGACCGCACCAGCAGAAGCGTCAATGGGGCAACCATTTCTCTCTTTGAGGAACTGCCCAGCACTCCCCTGAGCTTCACCTTCGACAATGGCAAGGAGTTCAGCAAGCATCAGGAACTCAGCGAGACGCTTGATGTTCCCTGCTTTTTTGCCAACCCCTACGCTTCTTGGGAGCGTGGCTTGAACGAGCACACCAACCGTTCGTCCAGCTTGACTGGATGGGCTCTTAAGGCAGTTCTTCCCAAAGAAAACCGACTTTACCAAGGTCGCTCCACAGGAGCTTGAGCATGCCGTTAATCTCATCAACCAGCGAAAGTGCCCTGCGGAGCGGGTACCGCGCAAGTCGCTTGACTACCGCACTCCTCATGAGGTAATGTTTCCTGGACATCAGGATCGTTGCACTTCAGCCTTGAATGGGCCCTTCTTTAACACGGCAAAGGGCAACTCCTGCCTGAGACGTTCGGGTGTCCACCACCTCTCCCGCTCGAGCCGCGCCTCGATCTCTTGCGGAAAGAGTTCATAATAGCCAAGTGCGACGCGGAGTTGCTCCTCCGTCAACCAAGGGTAGTTGTCTTTCAGGCCGCGAAAACTCTCATTGCCCGCTTTCCAGGCGGCGATAATCTCCCACACATCCAGACCTGTGCCCGCGATGACCGCTCTGCGTCCGCTGGTGCCGTCGACGAAGGCAATCCCTGGGACGCGGCGCATGCGAAGTGACTCCGTCAGCAATTCCATCGTCGTTGCCGACCAGGACTTGCCTCGCTGATCCGCTTCACGTTGGATCTCACGCTCCAAGACCTCCGGCACACGGACACCTCTGGCTTTACTCGGCATGTCTCGGCTCCTTTTGTGCACATATATGCACAGTTTATCACACCTTGACTTCAAAAAGCCGTCTTCGGAGAGCGCCGCCAGCGTTTTCGACACTTTTCCGACACCCCCAGGCGTACAACCGTTGTGAAGCGCAAAAGTGCTGAGAAAGGAGAAAGACATGTCAGTAGAAAAGAACAAAGCCGTCCTGCGCTAGCTCTTTGACGCTGTGAACGCCAGCGATTTGGACCGGATGCTCGAGCTTGTTTGAGGCAGGTCGAGGGTAGGGCTCGAGGCGGCGCGGGCTATTCTGCCGTTATGAGCTACACTAAGCCATGAGGCCGGAAGTCTGCTGTGTCCTGGATGAGCTTAGGGAAGGGCTGACCACACTTTACGGTGACAGGCTGGTGAAGGTCGTGCTTTATGGCTCGCAAGCGCGTGGCGACGCCACCGACGACTCCGACATCGATGTGCTGCTCGTCTTGCGCGGGCCATTCCACCGTGCCGAGGAGATGAAGCGCACCAGCCGCCTCGTTGGAGACCTGTCCCTGAAGTACGATACGCTCGTCTCGAGACAGTTCATGTCGGACGAGGACTATCGGTGCAGCCATACGCCACTGCTCTTGAACGTGCGGCGTGAGGGGACCGTGGTTTGACTTCCGAGCAGGCGAGCCTCTTGGAGAAGGCGCGGTGCAGCTCGCGGGGCGCTGCCTTTTGCAGGAACGAGGCGTAAGCGCAGCGGACGCCTCTCTCCCGAAGAGAGCGAGCATGTGCTGCGTATTGCTCACTTGCTTGACGTTGCCAGCCGAGTGTTTGACGCTCTCGAGAGCGCGGCGGACTGGCTCAGGAGCGAGAATCTCAGCCTTGGCGGGAGGACGCCGCTCGAGTACGCCGACACGGAGATCGGCGCGCGGGAGGTCGAGAACCTCTTGGGAC
>JALZLY010000107.1 GCA_030858465.1 Deinococcota bacterium | reverse complement strand
GTTTAGGGTAGGGGCGCGGTGAACCGCGCCCCTACGGGTGACTTAACGGCAGCTCTGGAGCGGCGCGGTGGCCTGCTCGCTGGGATAGACGATCTCGCGGACGCCGCCCTGGTACTGGAAGACCAGCCACAGGTCTTCGCCGAAGCCCTGGTGCAGCGCGATCTCGGAAGGGCTGAACGACCACTCGCCCATCGGCGAGCGGAAGGTCATCGTCTGCATGGCCTCGATGACCGCGTCCTGGTCGGTGCTACCGGCAGCGTTGATGGCGTCGGCGTAGGACCAGAGCTGGGCGTAGGCGAGGGCCGCCATGTAGTTGTCGGGCTCGCCGCCGTAGCGGGCGCGGTAGGCCTCGCTAAAGGCCTGGGCTTCGGGCGTGAGCAGATTGGGCAGGAAGCCGATCAGGCCGGTCACGCACTCCGCCTCGGGCGAAGCGGCGAACTCGCTGGGCCAGCCGGGAGGGGCGCCGAAGATGTACTCGGGGCGGTAGCCGAGCTCGCGCACCTGCGCGATCAGGGGCACCACGTCGGGGTCGTAGCCGATCCAGTAGAGCATGTCGGCGTTCGTCGCCTGGGCCCGGCTGATCACCGCGCGGAAGTCGCCCGCGCCGCCCGTCAGGATGGACTGGAAGGGCTCGCGCAGGAGCACGTCGATGCCCTCGGCCTCGATGATGCTTTCGGCCCCCGCCGCGCCGGGGCCGCCGAAGGCGGAGTCCTCGTGAATGAGGGCCACGGTATCGACGCCCGTAGAGGCGATAAAGCCGGTGGCCGCTTCGACGTTGTGGTAGTCCCAGGGGTGGACGTGGAAAAACCAGGGCTCTTCGCCGAGCAGCTCCTCGATGCCGTCGAAGTCGTCCAGGCCGATGCCCGACACCGCCCCGCCGATCCAGGAGACGAGGGGCTGGAAGGTCCTGAAGGACTCGACCAGCGCCAAGGTCACGCCACTCGAGAAGCCCCCGGCGATAAACTCGACCTCGTCCTCGGTCATGAGCTTTTCAAAGGCGGCCAGGCCCACCGCGGCGTTGGCCTGGTCGTCCTCGATGATTATCTCCAGGGGCTCACCGAGGACGCCGCCCGCCGCGTTGATCTCCTCCAAGGCCAGCATGAAGCCCGCCTGCTGCGCCTGCCCGGTGCCCGCGGCGCCGCCCGTGAGTGGGCTCAGGACGCCGATCCTGACGGGCTGCGCGTAGGCGAGCGCAAGACCAAGCGTGGTTAGTAGGATCAAAAGCTTTTTCATATTTTGTCTCCTTAGTTTTAGAAGCAAGTTTTAAGGTTTCAAGGTTTCAAGGTTTCAAGGTTCGCGTATCGTCTTTCCAACCTTTCAACCTTTCAACTTTCCAACTTTCTAACCGCTCTTTCTAACCTTTCAACTTTCCAACTTTCCAACCGCCTTTTAATGCTCAGGTCATGTCGTCCCTCCCAGAAAGTCCTGCAAGATGGCGCCGAAGCGCGGCGGATCCTCGAGCTGCGGTGAGTGGCCGAGGCCGGCGAGGAGCTCGAGCCGGGCGTTCTCGTAGGCGGCGGCGGTCCCGCGCGCCACCTCCTCGCTGACGAGGTGAGGCAGGTCGCGCGTACCGCGCACGACCAGCACGGGACAAGTCACCTTGGCGACGCGCTCGCCGAGGTCGTAGCGCCCCAGGGCCCGGCCGTTCTCGGTGTAGGCCTCCGCTTGCATCTTGAGGGCGTCCTCTATGAGCGCCGGAAAGTAGGCGGGGTGGTTCTTGGCGATGGTCGGCCCGAGCGCCCCGGCCAGGCCCTCGCGGTTGCCCCTGAGGGCCTCGAGCGCGGGATAGAGCGCCTCGGGGTAGACGAAGCCGCCCGGCGGCGGCGAGGCGACCAGGACGAGACCGAGCAGCGTCCCCGGGTGAGCAGCGGCATAGACCTGCGCGACCGCGCCGCCCAAGGAGTGGCCCAGGAGGACGAAGGGCGGGAGCTCGAGGGCTTCCGCGAAGGCGCCCAGATAGCGCGCGTAGGCCTCGATGCTTATCGCCTCCGGCATCCTGTTAGAGTCGCCGAAGTTGGGCAGGTCGGGCGCGAGGACCCGCCAGCCTTTGGGAGGCTCCTCGAGCTGCTCGGTGAACCAGCCTTTGCTGGCGAAGTTGCCGTGGACCATCAGCAGCGGCCGTCCCTCGCCCGCCTGGTGGTAGGCCATGCGCAGGCCGCGAACCTCGGCGTAGCGGACGGGCAAGGGGCTCACCGCGTCCCCGCCCGGGCCCGGTTCTTTTCTGGCCGGTTCTTTTCTGGCCGGTTCTTTTCAAAGCCCTCGGCCAGCTCGCGCTTTAGAACCTTGCCCGCACCGCTCTTGGGCAGGCTCTCCAAGAAGACCACGTGCTTGGGCACCTTGTAGCGGGCCAGGCGCGTTTGCAGAAAAGCGCGGATCGCCTCGGCCGTCACCTCCACACCCGGCCGCAGGGCGAGCGCCGCCAGCCCGACCTCGCCCCAGGTGGCGTCGGGCACGCCGACCACCGCGCACTCCGAGACGCCCGCGTGGGCGTAGAGCGCCGTTTCGACCTCGGCGGGAAAGACGTTCTCGCCGCCCGAGATGAACATGTCCTTGCGCCGCCCGGCGATATAGAAAAAGCCCTCGTCGTCCTCTCTCGCCAGATCGCCCGTCCACAGCCAGCCGTCCTTTAGCGTCTCGCCGGTCGCCTCCGGCCGCTCGAAGTAGCCCGCGAAGAGGTGGGGGCCTCTCAGGGTGAGCTCGCCCACCTCGCCCTTTTGAGCGGGGCTGCCGTCCGCACGGCGAACCACCGCCTCGGCGCACAACATGGGCTTGCCGACCGAGTCCGGCCGCCTCTGCGCGCCATCTATGTCTATCGCAAAGCAGTTGACCCCCGCCTCGGTGAGGCCATAGCCCTGCTTGAAGCGCACCCCCTTGGCGGCAAAGGCGTCGCGCACGGGCGCAGGACAGGGCGCGCCGCCCGAAATCGCCCAACGCACCCCGCTCAGGTCGGCTCGAGCAAAGCCCGGGTGGTCGGCGAGCCCTTTGAACATGGTCGGCACCATGAAGAGCAAGGTGCAAGCCTGCTCCTGGACGAGCCTCAGATAGTCCCCCGTCTCGAACTGCTCCATGAGGACGACGCTGCCGCCCTGGTAGAGGAGCGGCAGGGTGAAGACGTTGACGGCCGCGTGAAAGGCCGGGGTCGCCTGGACGACCCGGTCGTCCTCGCGCAGACCCCAGGAGAGGACCGTGTTGACCGCGTTGTAAAAGCCCTGCCGGTAGGGCAGCATGGCACCCTTGGGCAGGCCGGTGGTGCCGCCCGTCAGGAGGATCATGTGGATGTCGTCTCCCCTCAGCGCGGGCGGCGGGGGCGGCGGAGGAGCGTCCCCCAGCCAGCCCTCATAGCCCCCCAAAGCAACCTTCGCCGCCACCTCGAGCCCGTCGGCCACCCCCGCGTGCGCCTCGCCGTAAACAAGAACGTTCGGCCGCAGGTAGCCGACGATCTCCCGCTGCTCAGCCGCCGCCAGCCGGTAGTTGAGCGGCGCGTAGACGAAGCCCAGCTTGGCCGCCGCCAGGATGAGGTCTAGGTGCGCGAGGTGGTTGAGGGCGAGGATGCTGACGCGGTCGCCTTTGCTGACGCCCGCTTCGGCGAGGCGACCCGCCAGCCGCGCCGCCCGGTCGTTCAGGTCGCGGTAGCTGTACCAGCGCCCGTCAAAAAGCACCGCCTCGCGCTGCGGCGTGAGGTCGGCGCGTTTGGCGGCGAGGTCGAAGACCATCAGCTCTCGCCCCACTTCAGGCAGAGCGCGTTCCAGACATAGCCGACGCCCGCCGCCACCAGGACCACCAGATCGCCCGGCTTGAGTTTGCCCTGCCCCTCGGCCAGCTTCAGGCTCAGGAACTGATCCACCTGGCCGAGGTGGCCGTAATCCGCGAGATAGATGGACTGGTCCTCGCTGAGGCCGAGTTCCTTCAAGAGATAGTCGTGCGCGCTCCGCTTGACGTGGAGCATGGCCAGGTAGCCAATGTCTGAAACCTGGTAACCCGAACGCGCGACGGCCTGCCGGACCACCTCGAGAAAGGTCGCCAGGGACTTGTGCTCGAGCCGCTCCTTCATCCCCGCCGGGTCGCCGACCCGGAGCCGGTAGTCGCCCACGTTCGCGGCGGTCAGCGGCGCTCTGGTGCCGCCTACGGGCACGAGCACGTCCAGCGAAAAGCTGCCGTCGGTGATGATGGCGGCGTCCAAGACCTCGTGGCCCCCCGCTCCCCGCTGCACCACCGCCGCCGCGCCCCCCGCGCCCAGGTTGAACATGAAGCGCAGCTTGGGATCGGTGAGGTCGATGAGGTCGCCGTTGCGGTAGCCGCCCGCCACCAGCACCGTGTTCACACGCGCGTCGGCGCGGATCAGGTCGCGCGCCTGCTTGAGCGCAAGAACACCGGTGCCGCACTTCTGGCCGAGGTCGTAGGCGTAGGCAGCGGTCGCGCCGAGGTCGTGCGCCAGCTTGATGCCCGCCGTCCACACCGGATAGTCCTTGTACTCCTCGGTGATGGAGATGACCACGTCGATCTCAACCGCGCCCACGCCCGCACGCGAGAGCGCCTCCCGCGCCGCAAAGACGCCCATCGCCGTGGGGTGATCTTCGGGGCCCGGCTTGGGCTTGGCGGTGAGGCCCAACTTGTCGGTCACCACCCAGCGCGGCAGCCCGCTCGCCGAGGCGATCTCGCCCGCGGTGATGCGCCCTTCGGGCACATAGACGCCGATGCCCGTCAGCCCGGCTCTGGTCCCCCTCGCCCGGTCCACTAGTCCCCCTCCGGCTCGAGCCCGTGGGCGATGAAGTCGAAGACGGCGCTGAGCTCGTCCTCGCTGGGCTCGCGCCCCTGCCAGATAGCGTAGCGCAGGCCCAAAAAGTGCGCGACGCCCATGAGCGCCCAGGCCTGCACGCTCGCGTCGCCGGCGCGAATCTGCCCCTTGACCTGCGCCCGCTCGAGGCCCGCGGTATAGGCCCCGGCCAGCGTCTCATAGTAGTCGCGGTAGATGGAGGCGTCCACAAACTGCGACTCCATCACCACCCGGTAGAGCTTGTCGTGCTCGAGGCTGAACCTGGCAAAGGCCCGAAAGCCCTCCCGCTCGACCTCGAGCCGGTCCTCTGTCCCCTCGGTCGCCACAGAAAGCGCGCGCCGGAGTTCGCGGCCCATTCCCCTGACGAGCTCGCGCAGGGCGTCCTCCTTGCCGGCGAAGTAGAGGTAGAAGGTGCCCTGCCCCACCCCCGCCCGCCGGGTGATCGAGGAGACCGAGGCGCCATGAAAGCCGCGCTCGCCGAATTCACCCTCGGCCGCCGCCAAAATCTTTTGACGCGTCGCCTCGCCACGCGCGGTTACAGGTTGAACCGCCTCCGCCACAACACCTCTTTCCCTGTCGAGGCTACGCTTGTGCAACTGTCAGGCAGCCTCAAATATGACAACTGATTCAGGTGTCACAAGTCTAGAGCAAACCGCTTGGCTTGTCAATCCTATGGCTCGGGCAGCAGGCTTTTATGATCAAACAGATACTGTCGAAGAGGCAGTCGCGGATCTCCCCTTCCCCTTCTCGCCGGATTAGGAACTAACTTACAAGAAGAGATCCTTGTAAGCCATACCCTCATGATAAAGGCCTGGCTCTGGCAAGAAAGTTGCTTTTAGAGCCCGTCTCAAAAATGTTTGCACGTGCTATGCGCGTCTAATCTTACTCGCTCTGTTCGCCCAAACCCCTTTTGGCCTCCGCCCAAAAGGGGTTCTTGAGATAGCTTCTAGTCGGTCACCGCTCCCTTCGAGGCGCTCGAGACCAGCTTGGCGTACTTCGCCAGGACGCCCTTGCTGTAGCGCGGCGTCGGCGTCACCCACTGCTCGCGGCGGCGCCCCAACTCGTCGTCGTCCACCTCGACCTCCAGGAGCCGGTGCTCCGCGTCGATGGTGACGCTGTCGCCCTCGTAGACCAGCGCCAGCGGCCCGCCCACGGCGGCCTCGGGGGCGACGTGGCCGACGACCAAGCCGTAGGTGCCGCCCGAGAAGCGGCCGTCGGTAATGAGCGCGACCGAGTCGCCCAAGCCCTTGCCGATGATGGCGCTCGTCGGCGAGAGCATCTCGCGCATGCCGGGGCCACCCTTGGGGCCTTCGTAGCGGATCACCAGCACGTCACCGGCTTTGATGCGGTCCGCCATGATGGCGTCCATTGCCTCCTCCTCGGAGTCGAAGACGCGAGCCGGCCCGGTGATCTTTGTGCTCTTCAAGCCGCTGATCTTGGCGACCGCGCCCTCGGGCGCCAGGTTGCCGCGGAGGATGGTCAGGTGGCCCTGCGCGTACTTGGGCCGGTCCATCGGCAAGACCACGTCCTGGCCCTCCGGGGGAGCGTCCGGCACGCCCTCGAGGGTTTCGGCGACGGTTTTGCCCGTGACCGTCATGCACTCGCCGTGTAGCAGGCCGGCGTTTAAGAGCCCCTTCATGACCAGCGGGATGCCGCCGACGCGGTGCAGGTCGGTGGCGACGTACTTGCCCGAGGGCTTTAAGTCGGCGATGTGCGGGGTGCGCTCCCTGATGCGCTCGAAGTCGTCCAGGCTCAGCTCCACCTCGGCGGCGTGGGCCAGGGCGAGCAGGTGCAAGACGGCGTTGGTCGAGCCGCCGACCGCCATCACCACGGCGATAGCGTTCTCAAAGGCCGCCTTGGTCATGATATCGCGCGGCTTGAGGTCGTCCTCGATGAGGCGCAGGAGCACCCGGCCGCTCTCGGCGGCGCTGTCCAGCTTTTCGCTGTCCTCGGCGGCCATGGTGGACGAGTAGGGTAGGCTCATGCCCATCGCCTCGATGGCGCTCGACATGGTGTTGGCGGTGTACATGCCGCCGCAGGAGCCCTTGCCGGGGCAGGCGCGCTTTTCGACCTCGCAGAATTCGGCCCTGGAGATGCGCCCCGCGCCGTACTCGCCGACGGCCTCAAAGGCGCTCACGATGGTCAGGTCGCGATCGCCAAAGCGGCCGGGCTTGATGGTGCCGCCATAGACGAAGATGGCGGGAATATCGAGCCGGGCCATGGCGATCATGGCGCCGGGCATGTTCTTGTCGCAGCCGCCCACGGCGATGACGCCGTCCATGCTCTGGCCGCGGCACACCGTTTCAATCGAGTCGGCGATAACCTCGCGGCTGACGAGCGAGCACTTCATGCCCTCGGTGCCCATCGAGATGCCGTCGCTGATGGTGATGGTGCCGAAGACCTGGGGCATGCCGCCGGTTTCCCGGATTGCCTTCATGGCGGCCTCGGACAGCTCGCCCAAACCGGTGTTGCAGGGCGTGATGGTGCTGTAGCCGTTGGCGACGCCGATAATGGGCTTCTTGAAGTCCTCATCGCCAAAGCCCACGGCGCGCATCATGGCGCGGTTGGGGGCGCGTTCAATGCCCTGGGTGACGACGCTGCTGCGGCGGTTGAGGCTGGCTTTCGTGGCGATCTTGCTCATGGTTTCCTCCACTGTCTCCTCCACTGTCTCCTCTGCTTGCCAGTTTACCCCGGCACCGCCTGAAGCTGACGAGATGCTCGGATGCTGTGAGATGCTGTGAGACGAATGCGTGCTCGAGCCCGAACCGCCGCCGCCCTTTGCGGGTAAGTTATGGATTGGAGCCTGTTGTCGGTCCGTGAGGAGGGTTGTCATGAGCGAAGTCAACCGAGACGAGTACCTGAGGCGGCTGATTTTGACCCTGGGCGTGATCCTGCTGGTGGTCGTTTTCGCGGTGATCTTGTGGCTGGCCGCGGAAGTCTTTCTGTACGCCTTTATCGGGCTCCTGTTGGCGGTCGCGCTGCGGGCCATCAGCCGGCCGCTCCACACCTACCTGCGGCTGCCCGACGCCGTCGCCGTGATCACGGCACTGGTCGTCGTCCTGGTGCTGTTGGGGCTCTTCGGCTGGTTCTACGCGCCTCGCGTCGCCGAGCAGGCCGCGCTGTTTGTCGAGAGCGTGCCGGAGGCGCTGTCTCAGCTCGAGGAGACCATCGGCGGCTTTCCGCTCGGCCGGACGCTGCTCGAGCAGATGCCCGAGCCACAAGACCTCGGCGAGGGCGTGGGTGGCGACATGCTTTCGCAGGTGGTGGGAACCGTCTCGACCACGGTCGGGGCAATCGTCAATACGGTGGTGGTTTCCTTCGTCGCGCTCTTTTTGGCCGTTCAACCCCGGCTCTACCGCGACGGCCTGATTCGCCTCTTTCCCAAGAACCGGCGCGCCAAGGCGGCCGAGGCCATCAGCATCAGCGTCGAGACGCTGCGCTCCTGGCTGCTCGGGCGCATCATCTCGATGGGCGCGGTAGCGGTTATGGTCACGGTGGGTCTCTGGTTGCTCGGCATGCCCCTGGCCATCTTTCTCGGCTTCCTGGCGGGTCTGCTCGACTTCGTGCCCTACCTGGGGCCCTTTGTAGCGGCCGTGCCCGCCGTCTTGCTGGCCTTTGCGCTGAGTCCGCTCGACGCCCTTTACGTGGCGCTGCTGTTTTTTGTCGTGCAGCAGATCGAGAGCTACCTCGTCACACCTCTCGTCCAGCACCAGACCGTCCACCTGCCGCCGGTCATCACCATCCTCGCCGTCTTGGTGATGGGCATCCTCTTCGGCCTCACCGGCATCATCGTGGCGACGCCGCTCATGGCGGTCATCCTGGTACTCGTCAAGCTGCTCTACGTCGAAGAGGTGCTGGGCGACCACATCGACATCAAGGCCAGGGACGGCGCTTGACGGCATTTGCCCTCGAGCGGCGCTTAACCCACTCAGCACGCCTGGCCCGCCGCTTACAATAGCGCGCCTCTGCGGCTGCCGCAGACGGTCGCCCGCCCGACGGCGGCCAGCACTCAGTGGCAATCAGTGGCAAGCTGCTCGTTGCGCTCTGTCCGCGCTCTGGCTGTCCCTATAGCGCCAGTTCGGCGAGGAGGCCGTCCCAGTCCAGCGGCTCGGTCCACATCACCAGGTTGCCCGCCTCGTCCTGGGGCCACGCTTGGCGCGGCCGGTCGGCGTAGAGCTCCAAGCCGTTGCCGTCGGGGTCACTCAGGTAGACCGCCTCGGAGACGCCGTGGTCGGCCGCGCCCGCCAGGGGATAGCCCGCCTCCAGGAGCCGCGCCACGAGCCGCGCCAGCTCGCGCCGCGTCGGCAATAAGATGGCGGCGTGGTAGAGGCCGCTGTGGCCTCGCGGCGGCGGCCCGCCGCCTTTGCTCTCCCAGGTGTTGAGCCCGATGTGGTGGTGGTAGCCTCCCGCCGCGAGAAAGGCCGCCGAGTCGCCGAAGCGGGTGGTCAGCTCGAAGCCCAGGAGGCCCTGGTAAAAGGCCAGCGCGCGCTCCAGGTCCGAGACCTTGAGGTGGACGTGGCCGATGGTGGTGTCGGGGTGTAGGCTCATAGTTGCAGTGTCTCAGTTGCAGTGTCTCATTGGAAAGAGCTTGAAACGGCGGGCAGCCCAAGAGCCACCCGCGCACTGTCCTTTTGTCTCTGGGGCCTTTTGTCTCTGGGGCCTTTTGTCTCTGGGGCTAGGTGCGCCTGGAGGTTAGCCGGCCAGCTTGTCCGCGTAGCCTACGATCATCTCCCCGAGATAGCGGGCGACCGCGGTTTCGTCGTCGCTGAACTCACCTTCACTGGCCAGGTAGCTCGCGCCGTAGGGCGAGCCGCCGCCCTCGGTCTTGGAGACGGCCTCGAGCCCGTAGCCGACAGGGACGATCAGCATACCCATGTGGTAGGCGAAGGTGCTCATGGTGAGAATGGTGCTCTCTTGACCGCCGTGGATGGTGGACGTGCCGGTATAGAAGCCGGCCAGTTTGCCGATCAGCTTGCCCTCGTTCCAGAGCGGCCCGGTCTGATCCAGAAAGTTTTTGAGCTGCGCCGTCATGTTGCCATAGCGCGTGCCCGAGCCGAAGACGACCGCGTCGGCCCAGACGAGGTCGTCGTTCGTCGCCTCGGGCACGTCGCGCTGCAAGTCGGCACCCGTCTTCATGCCGTCGTTCCCCTCGATAACATCGTTGGGAATGAGTTCTTTGACCTTGCGGACGCGCACGTCGGCGCCCTTGGCCTCGGCGGCCTCGGCGATGACCTTGGCCATCTTGTAGGCGTGTCCGTAGGTCGAGTAGTAGATGATGCTGAGCTTCGCCATTGTCTGCCTCCATCAGGTTCGCGAGCGTCGTGCCGCGCGAGGCGGGCTCGAGCTGGAATAATGTTATATGTAGTAGTACATAAAATAAAGTAATCCAAAAGACATGTTATACTAAGACAAATGCTGAACGAAAGCCTTACCTGCCCGGCCTACAAAGCCATCCAGGTTCTTCAGGAGAAGTGGACGCTGCACATCGTCAGCACGCTGCTCGAGGGTCCCAGGGGCTTCAACGAGCTCGGCCGCGAGATCGGCGGCTGCAACCCGAGCACCCTGGCGCAGCGCCTAGACCGCTTGGAGGCGCTCGGTCTGGTGGCCAAGACCGTGCACTCGACCATGCCGCCGCGCACCTCGTACAGGCTCACCGAGGCGGGCGTGGCGCTCGAGAGCGTGATCCACGCCATCCACGACTGGGCCAGCCACCACCTGAGCGCGGGGGTCGAAGTTTAGCCCGGGGGCGGATCGAAGCTTGCCGCGGCCAGCTTGTCCTCGTCGAGCGCCAGGCCGTCTAAGTCGGAGACCTCGAGATAGCCGTCCTTGAACGTCACCTTGCGGTTCATGACGTCGCTTGCCAGCTTGAGCGGAAAGCTCAGCTCGCAGGGGTGGGTGACGCCCTCGCGGCTAGCTAAGATAGCGCTGTGCAGGGTGCCCAGACCGCTGCTCGCCTGCGAGCCGATCATGGCGCAGCGGTCGGCCTCGCGGGCCATGCGCAGCATCCGAAGCGAGTCGCTGTAGCCGGTGCGGGCGGGCTTGACGTTCAGGATATCGAAGGTGTCGAGCTCGAGCTCGCGCCTGAGGTCGCGCACGGTAAAGCAGGACTCGTCGGCGATGATGGCCAGTATTCCTGCCGCCTTGAGCGCGGCGCGGGCCCGGAAGTGCTCGACGGGCAGCGGGGACTCTAAGTAGGCGAGGCCGAGCCTGGCGTAGTCCTCCAGGTCGCGCGCCGCGGTCTTGGGCTCCAGGGCCTCGTTGGCGTCGCCGTAGAGTATCACCGCCGCGCCGAACTCCGCGCCCAGCGCCGTCAGCACCCGCGCGTCGTGGCTCTTGTCCCGGCCCACCTTGACCTTGAGCACGCGCACGCCGCTCGCCACCACCTCCTTGGCCTCGGCGAGCAGGGTGGCGAGTTCGGCGATGCCCAGGAGGTAGCTTACCTGCACGCGCTCCTGGGGGCCGCGGTAGGTGTCGAAGAGCCGCCGGCCCTTGCTCCTGGCCCGCGCCTGGCAGAGAGCGATGTCCACAGCACCCCGGGCCGTGTTGTTGTTGACGACGCTCCTTAGGGCCGCCTCGACAGCCGTCCGGTCGTCCACGTCGAGGCCGATCAGCTTGGGCGCCAGGTGGTGTTTGACGATGGCGGCGATGCTCTCCAGCGTCTCGCCGTAGATGGTCGGCCGGGGCTGGGCCTCGGCGACGCCGGTGTGGCCGTCGTCGGTGCTGACGCGCACCAGGACGTGCTCGAGCGCCGTCAACTTGCTGCTCTTGCCCCAGCTCAGCTCGCCCTTCATGGGCAGGCGGAAGGGTTGGGTGGTGACGCTCGCGATCAGGGCCATAGCCTAACCTCGTAGTACCCGCACTAGCGGGGGCCTACGTACTAGGCTCACTAGAGCCGTCCTCGTGGACGTACTAGTGGCCCTACACTCGGGCGTGTCCAGGATCACGAAGCGCGGGCCAAGAGCCCCCAGCAGGCTGCTCTTGCCCACCCCCGTGAGCCCCACCAGGATGAGCAAGGGGGCCGCTTTACCGGCGTTCACCGAGGCTCCGGAGGCGCTCGCCCGCCTCTATGAGCGCCTCGTCGCGCTTGCAGAAGGCGAAGCGGACGAGGTGCTTGGCGAGGCCCTTGTGCGCGTCGCTGTAGAAAAAGCTCGGCGGGATCGCCCCCACCCCGGCCTCGGCCGGTAGGGCGGTGCAGAGCGCTATATCGTCCTCATAAGCGAGCGCCGAGGCGTCCGCCATCACGAAGTAGCTGCCCTGGGGCGCGAGCGGCCGAAAGGGCGTCTTCTCGAGCGCCCCCAGCAGCAGATCGCGCTTGCGCGCGTACAGCGCCCGGAGGCCTTGGTAGTAGCCCTCCTCGGCCGCGCGCCCCAGCATCTCCGCCGCCGCCACCTGCAGGGGTGTCGCCACCGCGAAGGGAATCCACTGATGGGCCATCCTGAGGGCGTGGACGAGTGGCGCGGGTCCGACCGCCCAGCCGATCTTCCAGCCCGTCACCGAAAAGGTCTTGCCGACGCTCGAGACCGTCAGCGTCCGCTCCCAGGCGCCCGGCCTGGCGGCGACGGACAGGTGCGGCTCAAAGGCGATGTGCTCGTAGACCTCGTCGCTGACGATGAGGGCGTCGTGCCCCTCGGCCAGGGCGATAATGGCGTCGAGCTCGCCCGGTGAGAACACCTTGCCGGTGGGGTTGTGCGGGCTGTTGACGATGATCAGCTTGGTCCTGGCGCCAAAGGCGGCCGCCAGCTCGTCCATGTCCAAAAGCCACGCCCCGTCCTCCTGGGGCCGCAGCGGCACGTATCTGGGCACGCCGCCCGCCATGGTGACGGCGGCGGGATAGGCGTCGTAGAAGGGTTCGATGACCACCACCTCGTCGCCGGGGTCGAGCAGAGCCTGCATGGCGGCAAAGAGCGCCTCGGTGGCGCCGACGGTGATCTGGATGTTCCGCGCGGGCCTGAGCTCGCGGCCCAGCACCGGGGCCAGCTTGGCGCGCAGGGCCGCTAGGAGCGTCGGCATTCCCGGCAAGGGCGCGTACTGCTGGTAGCCCCCGGCGGCGGCGCGCAGGGCCGAGAGCGCAAAGTCCGGCGGCTCGAAGTCGGGAAAGCCCTGGCCCAGGTTGATGGCGTCGTGCTCTTGCGCCAGGGCGGTGAAGCGGCTGAACACCGTCTCGCCGAAGCCCATGACGCGCCGGCTTGCAGGATTCGCTGAACTCGGTCTGGTCATCTAGACGATTCTACGTCAGGATGGTTAGGCTGACCTAGAGTCCTGACTGTTTAGGCTGCCGTCGTCGCGGCCAACACCTCTATGACCGCCTCGGTAAAGGCCGCCGTGTCCCTCGTCCCGCCCAGGTCCCGCGTCGGGTCGCTTGACAGCGCCTCCTGGACGGCGCGCTCGAGGGCGTCGGCGGCACCGGCCTGCTCGAGCGCGTAGCGCAGCATCATGGCGGCCGAGAGCATCGCCCCCACCGGGTTGGCGATCCCCTTGCCGGCGATGTCCGGCGCGGAGCCGTGGACGGGCTCGAACAGGCCCACGCCTTCGCCCAGGCTGGCCGAGGGCAGGAGCCCCAGCGAGCCGGGAATCACCGCCGCCAAGTCCGAGAGGATGTCGCCGAAGAGGTTGCCGGTCACCACCACGTCGAACTGCCTTGGGTCACGGACGACCTGCATGGCGGCGTTGTCGATGTAGAGGTGCTCGAGCCCCAACTGCGGGTATTCGCTCTCGCGGACGCCCACCACCACGTCGCGCCAGAACTGCGACACGTCCAAGACGTTGGCCTTGTCCACGTTTGTCACCGTGCCGGAGCGGCCCCTGGCGGCCTCGAAGGCGACGCGGGCGATGCGCTCGACCTCGTGCCGCTGATAGACCATCGTCGACAGGCCCTCGCCCTGGCGGTTGTACGACGGCTTGCCGAAGTAGATGCCGCCGGTCAGCTCGCGGATGATCAGCATGTCGGTGCCCCGAGCGACCTCGGCCTTGAGCGGGGAGAGGGGCTCGAGGCCGTTAAAGACCCTGACCGGGCGCAGGTTGCTGAAGACGCCCAGGTGTTTGCGCAAGGCCAGGAGGCCCGTCTCGCAGCGCTCCTCACGGGGCAGAGCGTCCCATTTGGGCCCGCCGATGGCGCCTAAAAAGACGGCGTCGGCCCCTGCCAGCCCTTCCTTGAGCCCTTCGGGAAAGGGTACGCCGACTTCGTCGATGGCCGCGCCGCCAAAAGGGTGGGTCTGGTATTCCAGGCCGAAACCGAAGCGCCCGGCGGCCGCCTCCAAGACCGTCAGGGCGGCGTCCACGACCTCCGGGCCGACGCCGTCGCCGGGCAGGACTGCAAGCTTATACGTTATCGGGGTTTCCATAACGCATTCTTTCATACCTCGAGGGCCACAGCTCGAGAATCGAGGCGCAACGCCCCTTGATTTCGACGGTGAGGTGCAGCGGTGCGTATTTCAGGCATTCGAGCCGCCCACCCGGCCCTCAAAATCCCGACATGGTTCGACCGGTAGTGGGAGTAGACTACAAGTATGCCGCTCACGATCCATTCTCCCTTTTCGCCCAAGGGCGACCAGCCCCAGGCCATTCAACAACTCACCGAAGGTCTTTCGGACGGCCTGCGCTTCCAGACGCTCCTGGGCGCGACGGGAACGGGAAAGAGCGTTGCCTGGGACGAACCCGTCACGGTGCATCTGGGCGCCGACCGCTACTATCGCGGCACGATTGGCGCACTTATCGACCACGCCTTGGGAGACACACAGACAGAAGCATCGCTCGAGCTCCCCCCACCCGAAGCCTGGCGCGTCCTGGCCTGGGATGCGGAGAGCGGGGCTACGGGCTGGCAGACGGTTACGGCCATGAGCCGCCACGCCAGCCCTGAGGAACTCTACGCCTTGCGAACCGCTTGCGGGCGTGAGGTGACGGTGACGGGAGACCACAGCGTCTGGGTCTTGCGGGAGGGGTCGCTCAGGCTGCTTCCGACCTCGGAGGTGAAAGCCGGCGACGCCCTGCCGGTGCCGGAGTCGGTTCCCGAACCGGAGGAGCCCGTGCGCCATCTCGATCTGCTCGCTTTGCTCGAGCGGAGTTCCGGCATCTACGCCGATGTGCGTCCCGTTCTGTCCCAACTCGAGCCCGCTCAGCTCAAGGCGTGGGCTTCCGGGTTCTATGACAAGGCTCACGAAAAGCTGTGGGCCATGCGGCGCGGCTGCAAGGGTCACGGTGTCAGTCTGGCGGCCGCGACGGCGCTACTCGACGGAGAGGTCTTGCCCCTGGCGGCGATGCGGGTCCAGAGCAGGTATTACGCGAGGCCGGCGCTGCTCGAAATCTCGGAGGACCTGGCGCTCCTCTGGGGTCTCTATGTGGCTGAAGGGCACGCCGCGGCGCGCTATGCCCTTATCTCCGTTCGTGAAGAGGAGGTCCAGCTTGAACTGGCGAGGTGCTTGCGCGCGCTCGAGATCCCCTTTTTCAGAAGGCAAGACGGCGACTTCATTCTCGGGACGCGTATCTGGCGCGACCTGCTGCTAAACCTGATAGGCGGCAGGGCCGAGAGCAAGCATTTGCCCGCCTGCTGGCCGGCTCTCAGCAATACGGTGCTCGCCAGGCTCTTGCGCGGGTATTTCGAGGGTGACGGCGGCGTGGACCGCGGCGCCGTCACGGCCATGACCGCGAGCCGCGCGCTCGCTGCCGATGTCAGCGAGGCGCTGCTGCGCTTTGGCATCTGGGCGCGCATGCGCACGGTCGTCAAACGCAAGCCGAGCGGTGGGGTGGGTCAGTACTACCAGGTCACCCTTTCAGGTGCCGAGAACCTGGCGCGCTTTGCCGAGCATGTCGGCTTTGTCAGCCCGCGCAAGCAAGGGAAGCTGCAAGCAGCTTGCCACAAGCCCGCCAACACCCCCGCCAACACTAATGTCGACCTCGTTTACGGCGTAGGCCGACGCCTCAAGCTTGAACGTGAGAGGATGGGCTTGTCTCAGACCGCTTTGGCCGTTCGGTCGGGCTTGAGCCGAACGGCCGTTTCGGCCATCGAAGGGGGCAAACGCAGTCCTTCGCGAGGGGTGTTCCGCCGCCTGTGCGAGGCCCTGGAGGGAGACGACAAGAGCTTTACGGGCCTGGCCGGCGTTCACTGGTCTCCACTTGTTGCCGTCCAGCCCGTCAAGACTCGAAGCCGTTTCGTCTATGATTTCAGCGTCGAGGGCTACGAGACCTTCTTGACGGGTCGTGGGGGTGTTTTTGTTCACAACACTTACACCATGGCCAAGGTCATCGAGGCGGCCCAGCGGCCCGCCTTGGTCATGGCCCCCAACAAGATCTTGACCGCGCAGCTCGCCGCTGAGTTCAAGGACTTTTTTCCCGAGGCGGCGGTTGAGTTTTTCGTGTCCTACTACGACTACTACCAGCCCGAGGCCTATGTGCCGGCCCGCGACCTGTTCATCGAGAAGGACGCCAACATCAACTCCGAGCTCGAGAGATTGCGCCACTCGACCACGCGCAGCCTCTTGACCCGCAAGGACGTCATCGTGGTGGCCTCGGTCTCGGCCATCTACGGCCTCGGCTCGCCCAAGGAGTACCAGCGCCTCAATTTGATTCTCAAGGTCGGGGCGACGCTGTCGCGCGACGCGATTCTAGAGCGCCTGGTGACGCAGCAGTACGAGCGCAACGACATCGAACTGGCGGCGGGCCGCTTCAGGGCCAAGGGCGACACCATCGAGGTCTGGGCGGCCTACGATGAGGCGCCCCTCAGAATCGAGCTGTGGGGCGACGAGATCGACCGGCTCGCTATGGTCGATCCCGTCACCGGCGACAGCCTGAGCGAGCTGGAGGCCGCCACCATCTTCCCGGCCAAGCACTACGTGACGCCCTTCGACCAGTTGCAGCCCGCCCTCTTGCAGATCGAACACGACCTGGCGGAGCGGATCAAGTTCTTCGAGGGCACGGGCAAGCTCCTAGAGGCCCAGCGCATCAAGGAGCGCACCATGTACGACCTCGAGATGCTCCGCACCCTGGGCCACTGCGCGGGCATCGAGAACTACTCGATGTACCTAGACAAGCGCAAGCCGGGCGAGCCGCCGCACACGCTGCTCGACTACTTCCCCGAGGACTTCGTGGTCTTTTTGGACGAGTCGCACGTGATGGTCTCACAGCTTCGCGGCATGTACAACGGCGACCGGGCGCGCAAAGAGACCCTGGTGGATTACGGCTTCAGGCTGCCCGCCGCCTTGGAGAACCGTCCCCTCAAGGAGGACGAGTTTTTTGCTCGGGTGGGCCAGGTCGTCTTCGTCTCGGCCACGCCCGCCGACTTCGAGCGCCAGCGCTCGGACGCTATTGCCGAGCAGGTCATCCGTCCGACGGGGCTGGTGGACCCGGCCATCACCGTCAAGCCCTCGCGCGGCCAGATCGACGACCTCATCTTCGCCATCCGCGAGCGGGCGGGGAGAGGCGAGCGGGTGCTGGTCACCACGCTGACCAAGAAGATGAGCGAAGACCTGACCGAGTACTTCGCCCAGCAGGGCCTGCGGGTGCGCTACATGCACTCGGACATCGACACTTTGGAGCGCCAGGTCATCATCCGCGACCTCCGGCTGGGGCACTTCGACGTGCTGGTGGGCATCAACCTGCTGCGCGAAGGGCTCGATCTGCCCGAGGTCTCGCTCGTGGCGATCCTGGACGCCGACAAGTCCGGCTTCTTGCGCAGCGAGCGCTCGCTCATCCAGACCATCGGCCGGGCGGCCAGGAACGTGCGCGGCGAGGTCTTTCTCTACGCCGACGTGATGAGCGACGCCATGAACGCCGCCACCCTCGAGACCAACCGCCGCCGCGACAAGCAGCTCGCCTACAACGCTCTGCACGGCATCACCCCGGAGACGGTCAGCAAGCGGGTCCGCGAGGTCATCCGCAGCGCCGAGGGGGGCGAGGCGGAAGTCAAGGGGCTGGCGCCCTGGGAGCGGGAACTGGCGAGGAGCAGTATCCAAGAGGATATCAACGCCCTGCAGCTCGAGATGTGGAAGGCATCGGAAGACCTCGACTTCGAGCGCGCCGCCGCCATCCGCGACCGGGTGCGCGAGCTCGAGGCCCAGCTTGCCGGCCAGGACGTCAGGGTGGTGTCGCTGCCGGGGCAAAAGAAGGGTTCGGCTAGGTCAGGCCCACTAGGGCCCAAGGGCTAGTGCCCTTAACCTATAGGTCAGGCCCACTAGGGCCTAAGGGCTAGTGCCCTTAACCTAGGCAGGCTCACGCCGCTAAGGAGAAAGGAGAGAGGTGGGCGATGGATGTGGGGGAACTGCTGACGCGCGTCGATCAGGCCTGGAGCGAGATGACGGCCCTACTGGGCGACCAGGATTACCGCTACGGTCCACCCATCTTGCTCAAGTACGAGCTCGAGAAGTTGGGCGGCTGCATCCAGAGCGCCAAGGAGGGCGGCGACCCGAGCGAGTTGCAGCGCTGCCTGGACGAGCTGGTGAGCCATATCAAGCGGCTCAAGCTGCTCAGCGCTCCGGTTCCGGCACAGTAGCAGGCTCGGCAGCGGGCTCGGCAGCGGGCGCCGGGCGCAGGTCGAGGCCGTTGGTGCGGTTCATGGCTAGGCTCAGGCCCTCGCCGAGGGCGAGCCCTATGGCGCCCACCGCCGCTTCGATCACCTCGCCGAGCAGGGCCTCCTCTTCGGGCTTGAACCTGCTCAAGACCCAGCCCTCGACCGTCCAGGCGGGCGGCGGCCGGCCGATGCCCACCTTGAGGCGGTGAAAGTTCGGGCCTATGCGAGCGATGATGTCCTTGACGCCGCCCTGGCCCCCGGCGCCGCCGCCGCTGCGAAAGCGCAGGCGGCCCAGGGGCAGGTCGAGGTCGTCGTGAACCACCAGAATGGTTTCGGGTTTGGCGCCGAGCTTGCCGCTATAGGCCTGCACGGCGGCGCCTGAGAGGTTCATAAAGGTCCGCGGCTTTAGGAGGGTGACACCCAGCGCGAAAGCCCTCGCCTCCTCGGCTTGCCTGCCGCCGCGAAAGCTCAGGCCGTGACGCGCGGCCAGCGCCTCGAGCACCAAGAACCCGGCGTTGTGCCGAGTTCTGGCATAGCGCGGCCCGGGATTGCCCAGGCCGGCGACGAGGCGGAGTTGGGGCGAAACCTCAGTCGTTTTCGCCCTCCGCGCTTTCGCCCTCCTCGTCTTCCTTAGCGCGGCCGATGACTTCGGGCTCTTCCTCTTCCAGGATGGGCTCGGGCTCCTCCTCGATGCGCGGCGGCACCACGGCGACGAGCGTGAGCTCGAGGTCGTCCAGGATATCGGCCTCGGCGGGCAACTTGTTCCTGATGGCCTCCAGGTGCAGGGAGTCGCCGACGGTGAGCTCGCTCACATCGACCTCGAGGTGGTTGGGGATGAGCCTGGGCAGAATGCTGATATGCACCTCACGGCGCTGGATGTCCAACAGGCCGCCCGCCTTGACGCCCGCCGGGGTGCCGGTGTACTCGATGGGCACGTGGACCTGGACGGGCTGACCTGCCGTCACCGCGTAGAAGTCGGCATGCAGCGGCTCGCGGCGGCGCTTGTCCATCTGCACGCTCTTGACGAGCACGTCGTGGCTCTCGCCGCCGATCGACAGCTCGATGAGGCTGGCCGTGCCCTGTTCGCGAAAGACCCTGTCGAAGACCTTCTTGTCCACCGCGATGGGGATGTTGAACTCGCGGTTATAGACCACCGCGGGAATCCGGCCCTGCGCGCGAAGCTCCGCGCGGCTGGCGTCGGTGCGTTTTTGTGCCTCTAATTTCATATGGTCTCCTTGAAAAGTCGTTTGAAGGTTGGAAGGTTAAAAGCGGTTTGAAGGTTGGAAGGTTGGAAGCGGTTTGAAGGTTGGAAGGTTTTAACTTTCTAACTTTCTAACTTTCCAACTTTCCAACCGCCTCTAGGTAAACAGGGCGCTGACCGAGCCGTTGTCGTGGACGTTGCGGATGGCCGAGGCCAGGAGCTCCGCCACCGAGAGGACCTCGACGCGGTCGTGCCGCCTCCGAAACGGCACGGTATCGGTCACGACGACGCGCTCTATGGCGGTATGCGAGAGGCGCTCCAGGGCCGGCTGGACGAACACGGGGTGGGTGGCGACCACCTTCACGCCTTCTCTCGCGCCGAGCTTCAAGAGGGCCTCGATGCCCTTGGTCATGGTGCTGGCGGTCGAGATCATGTCGTCGATGATGATGGGCCGCAGTCCCTGGACCTCGCCGATCACGTGGGTCACCTCGGTCTCGGTCGGGCTGGTGCGCCGCTTGTAGAGCATGGCCAGGGGCAGGCCGAGGTGGTTGGCGAGCCGCTTGGCCTCGGTGGCGCGGCCGACATCGGGCGCGATGACCACTGAACCCGCGAGGTCTTCCTCCTTGAGGTGTTTGGCGAAGATGCCCATGGCGGTCAGGTGATCGACCGGCACGTCGAAAAAGCCCTGGATCTGCCCGGCGTGAAGGTCCACGGTGATGACCCGGTCGATGTTGACGGTCTCCAAGAGGTTGGCGACGAGCTTGGCGGTGATCGGCTCGCGCGCCTGCATCTTCTTGTCCTGGCGGGCGTAGCCGAAGTAAGGGATGACGGCGTTGACGCGCCAGGCCGAGGCGCGGCGCAAGGCGTCGCAGTAGACGAGGAGCTCCATCAGGTTGTGGTTCACGGGCGCCGAGGTGGACTGGACGATGTAGCAGTCCGCGCCCCGCACCGACTCGCCTATCTGCACCCGCGTCTCACCGTCGGGAAACTGCGAGGTGGCGCCGCGAGCAAGGTCCTGGTCCAGATGCCGGGCCACCGAACGGGCCAACTCCGGCGTCGCCGAGCCGGAAAATATCTTGAGTTCTTCGCCGATCACAGGGACACTCGCGATCGCCGCGCCGTTATAGGGATACGCACGTTCAACCTCGCCTCACGGGCTCAAATAGGGCGCTCGAGCCGGGCTCCAAAGCGCCAAAGCCGAGTATACACATTTGCGCCGGGTCCTGCAAAACAAGGCGACGCCAACGAATGCATCTACAACGAATGCCCTGACCGTACAGGTATAGGAAGTAGGGGATGCAGGCGCCGTCTTCACGGCGCTTTCTCGAGCGAGTCGTAGTAAGCCTTCACTGCCCCTAAGTCCAGCACGTCGTCGTCTTCAACCTCAGCGAGCGGAACACGTTCGCCATCATCCTCTTGTTTGGCTTGCCGCAACGTTAAAAGGTCCTGCGCGTCCTCAATCAGCGCTTGAAGCTCGAGGTACTCATCATAGGGCAGCACTGCGTACTCTCGCTCGCCGTCCCGCTCGATAAACGATGGCTGCAACTCTAACGTATTCATGGCTCCTCCAGTCTAGTAGGCATCCCTCTACCTTTTACCGAAAAGCTCCTCCACGAGCGTAACTCTATCCATCTCAAAATGCTTGGCGACATCTGACAAGATACCCGAGAGCGTGCCCACCCGCAGTGGGTCATGACTCGGTATAGTGACGTGGCGCTCTCCTCGCTGTGTGGTCGCTGACTACCGGGACAAAAGTTGACGAAAAAAGCCCAGCACGTCAAAATGCTGAGCTGGTATGTACAACTCAAAGGCTAACCTACTACGAGAGAAGCTACAAGAGGGCGGTTGGGAGATGCACGGAGCGAGGCTGAATTTCATCGCTCGTTTCGTAATGGCCTTGATCACGGTCAGAACAGTGAGTTTGGCGAGGCTGGCGAGTGTTCTCAACGCCGCTGTGGAGATTGCTTCAAACGAAAAGCGTATCAAGCGCTTTTTCGGCCCCATCGTCATCGAGGGCGAC
Organism: Deinococcota bacterium; assembly: GCA_030858465.1. NCBI lineage: Bacteria > Thermotogati > Deinococcota > Deinococcota bacterium. The sequence goes on along the minus strand of JALZLY010000107.1, from coordinate 2,951 downwards.
ATGCTGGCTGGGTGCGTGTTGGCTTGGTTACCGAAAGAACACTACTTGCTCACTTTAGACCGCACGAACTGGAAGCTGGGAGGCGTCGATATCAATATCCTGATGGTAGGCGTAGCCTACGAGGGCAAAGTGCCCTGCAAAAGTGCCCTGCGGAGCGGGTACGCGGGTATGGCCTATCCTTTGCTGTGGACAGTGTTGCCGCATGCGGGCAACAGCGACACCCAGGAGCGTCTAGCACTGATCGACAGACTGCTCACGCTGCTAAGCCCAGAGCGGATCGAGGCCTTGGTAGCAGATCGTGAATTCATCGGGGAGGACTGCTACGGCGGACTCAAAGCACGAGGCATCGCCTTTGTCATGCGGCTCAAGAGTAATACGCGCATCGGTTCAAGAGGACGCTACCTCAGTGCCGACAGGCGCTATGGTCATCTCAAGCTCGGCGAGCCCTATGCCTCTCCGAGGCGCTGCTGGGTACTTGGATCCCGACTGTTTCTAGCCGCCACTCGCGCCCCTGATGGTGAACTGGTGGTCGTTGCCTGCACCGCACAACCCGAACTGGCCTTATCCCGTTACGCGCGGCGTTGGGACATAGAAACTCTTTTCGGCGCGCTAAAGCGCCGAGGCTTCAATCTTGAAGATACCCATCTCACCCAAGCTGAGCGCTTGAGCACGCTTCTAGCGCTACTGGCACTCGCCTTCACGTGGGCTTACCTGTTGGGGACATGGCTTCATGAGCAAAAACCTCTCAAGCTCAAAAAGCACGGCTATGCGCCAAAAAGCCTTTTCAGGCGCGGCTTCGAGTTACTATGCGCTGCCATTACTGCCGCTCCTAACGAAGCCAAGTACCCGCTGGAACTATGCCTTGAAGTTTTGTCCCCGTAGTCAGGGGTGATTGTTGCGCTTATCACTTAAAGGTGATATCTTATGATGCAACATAGCGAGAGGGCAGGCTGAACGTTGCCACAGCACTGGACTGTTAAAGATTACGAAGACGAAGACGGTACTGACCCTGTGGCTGACTTTATCCTGTCCCTCACGCCAGCGGAACGAGGCCGCGTGGCGACTAGGTTGCAAATTTTGCGGCAAGAGGGGCTGAATGCTAGAACGGAGTACATACATAAGGTGCGGGGCAAGCTGTGGGAACTTCGTTTCCCGAAGTCTCAGAACAACCCGCGCATCCTGTTCTGTGCCGTCATCGGTAGGCGAATCATCTTGTTGCACGGTTTCGCCAAGACCGGCAAAGCAACCGACAAGATACCCGAGCGCGAGATAGCGACGGCTGAAAGACGCATGGAAGCGTTCCTAGAAAGGGAAGGATGACGATGAGCAAACGGGTTAAGCGTGAAGGGCAGAACGTGATGGACTGGCTGAACGAATTGGTGGCGTCTGACCCCGAGTCTCAAAAGGCTTACGAAGATGAGATGCTGCGTCTTCGTCTGGCTAGCGCGCTTCGCAAAGCGCGTGAAGAGGCCGGAATGACGCAGGCGATGGTGGCCGACGAGATGGGGGTTAGGCAGAGTCTCATTTCCAAGCTCGAACGCCCTGACCATAACCACACGGTTGAAACGGCGCTCGCCTACCTGCAAGCGGTAGGGGCGAACCTCGTAGTGGCTGTCGCTACGGCTGAGGGACATAACCTCATTCCGGCAAGCGCGCTCGCTGAGGATGTGGTGTTGTTGCCCAAATTCGTTAGGGAAGAGGCCGAAGCACGGGGCATGAGCCTTCGGGAGCACGTGCTTTGTAGCCTCGCCCATCACGAGACGGCTCGAGAGATGACGAAAATGTTCAGCAGTGAACTCAAGGTGCATATGAGCGAGCTGCATAGTTGGGCAAGCTCTCGACACCCCCAAGCCGGTCGGATAACACACAATCCTGTTCTTGACCGCTTTGCCGAGAGGGCCAAACCCTATGCACAGGCCGCATGATGGCTACCGCTGAATCCAAGACACTACAGATCAGCCCTGAAGAGTACCGGGAGTTTCTCCAAGGGCTCGAGCTGAAGCAGGTCTACCTTAGCGCAGCAAAGATAAAGCGCTCGCGCACTCCTGACTTTGAAGCGCCTCTTCGTTATGGTCACGGGTTCGGGAAAAGCAAATATGGGCAGTTGGAAGACGGCTTTTCCGCCAGCTTCACCTTTCACGCCGTCTTGCTTGAAGAGGACATAGAGCAACCCTTTGGCGAGATTGACGTGACCTTCACGGCGGAATACAGCTCTGAACGCAAAATGACCAAGAAGATTTTTGAGGTCTTTGAAGAGCTTAACTTGCCTCTTAACCTGTACCCCTACGTGCGCGAATACGTTCACGCGGCGACCAGTCGAATGGGCATGCCTTCGCTCATTTTGCCGACGTTTAAGAGCGGATAATGGCAAACGGACCCAAGCAGAAAAACGGCGCGCTCAATTTGTCCTCACCCCAGGCGCTCAACAGCTACGTCTGGAGCATTTGCGATGTGTTGCGCCGCTCTAATTGCGCCGGGCGCTTCAGTACGTACCCGAGCTGTCTTGGATGCTCTTTTTACGACCTCCGCCATACCCACGCCACCCTGCTACTCAAGGCGGGTGTGCATCCCAAGATAGTGAGTGAGCGCTTAGGGCACTCGAATATCTCCCTCACCTTAGACACTTACAGCCATGTCTTGCCGGGTATGCAGGATGAAGCAGCGGATAAGCTTAACGCCATGCTCTTTAGTGGTGTTGGCCTTGGCTCGCTAGGGGCTAAGGATAGGGCTTATAATTAGCGGCACACATTTAGTGAAATAGTGAAAAGGCGTAGCCCCTACTTCTCGGCTACGCCTTCTTTTCTCGTCTCTGACGGTGTTTCTTGTGGCGGGCGCAGAAGGACTTGAACCCTCGACCTACGGTTTTGGAGACCGCCGCTCTACCAACTGAGCTATACGCCCACGCCTGAACGCGCAGGCAAGTATAGCAAGGCAGCGCCCGTTTGCCAAGC
>JALZLY010000106.1 GCA_030858465.1 Deinococcota bacterium | reverse complement strand
TGGCGGAGAGGGTGGGATTCGAACCCACGGTGCCCCAGAAGGACACAACGGTTTTCGAGACCGTCCCATTCAACCGCTCTGGCACCTCTCCAGGCAGAGCCTTTGTAGTATAGCGCATTTTGAGGGGCTGCAAGCCTCCTCGTGAACGGCGCTGAGCCCTGCCGCTAGTCCTCGGCGCGACGACTTTGAAAAAAGCGGCTGAGCAGCGCCGAGGCCTCCTTGGCCAGCACGCCCGAGCGGCGCTCGAGCCGGTGCTTGAGTCCGTAGTCGGCGAGGTCGAGGACAGTCCCCGCCGCCCCCTCGCGGCGGTTGTCGGCGCCGTAGACGAGCCGGCTGAGTTGCGCCTGAAGCATGGCGCCGTAGCACATGGCGCAGGGCTCAAGGGAGACGTAGAGCGTGCAGCCGCCGAGGCGCCAGTCGCCGAGCGCCTCGGCGGCCTGGCGCAGGGCCAGCATCTCGGCGTGCGCGGTCGGGTCGCGGGCCGTCTCGGTGAGGTTGCTAGCGGCGCCGACAAGCTTGCCGTCCTTTACCACCACCGCGCCGACGGGCACCTCGCCCCTGGCGAAGGCCCCTTGCGCCCCCTCGAGCGCCAGGCGCATCCAGGGGAGGTCTGGGTCCTCTTGCGGCCTCGCCACCCGCACGTCCGCGGCCAGCCCTTCCCCCCCCGGCCCTTCCACCCACAAGACCTCCGAGCCCGAGGCCAGGACCCTGAGCCCCCCCCGCGCCTCCCTGGGCACCTTGCGATCGATGAGCAGGTCGCTCACGCTCTTGCTGCCGCCGGCTAAGCGAATGCGGTCGCCGGGCCGGCGGGAGCGGAAGACGAGGTCGGGAAACCCTTGCAGCGCCTCGGCGTCGAGTTCGGGCGGCAGAGGGTCGGTGGCGGGGTGGACCCCTGACTCGCCCGGCGCCGGCCCTCCTCCCGGTGCCTGCACGCGGAGCCGGCCGTAGGCCAGCCGCGCCTCGTAGCCCCTGGGCAGGGAGAGGCGTGTAGGGTGCTCCCTGCCGAGTTGCGCGCGGAGGCGCTCGAGCCCCTCCCAGTCGGGCGCCAGGCCGGCCTCCTGCAGGAGCCGGGCGAGGGCGTGGCGCTGCGTCGCCGCGTCCCGCGCTGCCAGCCGGAGCGCGTCGAGCCCGTCGTCCACGTCGTCCAAGAGCGGCGCGACGAGGGCGTCGAAGTGCTCCGCCTGCGCGCGCTGCCCCTCGGCCAGCCGGGCCAGCGTTCGCCTTATCCGCGGGTAACGCGCCCCCAGCCCCGGCAGGATTTCAGCGCGCAGCCAGGCGCGGGTGAGGCGGGTGTCGCGGTTGCTCAGGTCCTCGAGGTAGGGCTGCCCCTGGTCCCGCAGGTAAGCCAGCAGCGCCGCGCGGCCCTGGCCCAGGAGCGGCCGGACCACCCGCCCCCGGCGCGGCGCCATGCCCTTCAAAAAGGCGGCGCCGCGCAGGAGCTGCATGAGCACCGTCTCGGCCTGGTCGTCCAAGGTGTGGCCGGTCAGGAGCGCGTCGGCGCCGACCCGTTTGGTCAGCCGGGTGAGATGGCCGTAGCGCAGGCGGCGGGCGGCATCCTCGAGGTTCCAGCCCTTGGCCGCCGCGACCCTCGCCACCTCGGCGCGGGCTATGTGGACCGGGACGCCCAGGCTCTCACCGAGCTCGGCGACAAAGGCGGCGTCGTCCGCCGACTCTGCCCGCAGCGCGTGGTCGAAGTGGCCGATGTGGAGCGCGTAGGGCCCGCCGCGCAGAAGCTTGAGGAGCGCCACCGAGTCCGGCCCACCCGAAACCGCCACGACGAGCGTCCCAGCCTCGGGGACGAGCGCCGCTACCGTGGTCAGCACCTGATCAGCCAAGGTCACCCCGCCATTATGCCCCAGGCGCGACCTATACTACAGGCATGACTACAGGTACTACAGGCATGATCCGCACAGGCAAGGCCGTCACCACCATCACCATCGTCGTCTTGGACTCCGTTGGCGTCGGCGCGCTGCCCGACGCCGAGCGGTTTGGCGACGCGGGGGCGCACACCCTGGACCACACCCTGGCGGCGACGGGCGCGAACCTGCCCAACCTGGCGCGCCTGGGCCTCGGCGCCATTCCTGGCGTCGGCGGCCTCGCGGCCACCCCTGCGCCGCTGGCCTGTTACGGACGCATGGCCGAGGTCTCGCCCGGCAAGGACACCAGCACCGGCCACTGGGAGTTCATGGGGGTGGTCCTGGAGGGGGCCTTCAAGACCTACCAGCGCTTTCCGGACGAGGTGATGGCGGCCTTTGAAGCGGCCACCGGGCGGGGGACGCTCGGCAACCTTCGGGCCTCGGGCACGGAGGTTATCGACGAGCTCGGCGAGGAACACCTGAGGACGGGCAAAGCGATCGTCTACACCAGCGCCGACAGCGTCTTTCAGGTGGCCGCGCACGTGGAGGTCGTGCCCTTAGACGAGCTCTACCGCGCTTGCTTGGCGGCCAGGGAGATCCTGCGGGGCGAGCACGCGGTGGCCCGCGTCATCGCCCGGCCCTTCGCGGGCGAGCCCGGCCGTTTCAGGCGCCTCGGCCACGCCCGCAAGGACTACTCGCTCGAGCCGCCTTATCCCACCGTCTTGGACAGGCTCAAGGAGGCGGGGCTCGAGGTGATCGGCGTCGGCAAGATCCCCGACATCTACGCCCGGCGCGGCTTCACCGAGGAGGTCTCCAGCACATCGAACATGGACGGCGTGGACCAGACCGTGGCGCTCATGAAGCGGCGGCCGCGGGGGCTCGTCTTCACCAACTTAGTCGAGTTCGACTCGCTCTACGGGCACCGCCGCGACCCGGCGGGCTACGCGCGGGCGCTCTTAGACTTCGACGCGCGGCTGCCGGAGCTGTTGGCGGCGACCGGCGAGGACGGTCTGCTCGTCCTGACCAGCGACCACGGCAACGACCCGACCTGGCCCGGCAGCGATCACAGCCGCGAGTACGGGCTGTTGCTCGTCTATGGGCCGGGGCTTCGAGCCGCCGCTCTCGGTAGCCGCGAGAGCTTCGCCGACCTGGGCGCCACCGTCGCGGAGCTTCTGGGCGTCGTTTGGCAGGGGCCGGGTAGGAGCTTTGCCGGTTTGCTCGAGTAGCGCGGGTGATAAAGCTGTACCGGACATCTGTTAGGCTGGCTAGGCTAGAACCCGCGGCACATCGCGGGTTATAAAAGGGCGGGTCATGAAAGGATTGCCGTATGACGACTATGACGACTATGACGATGTGGTCATCCTGGCCGCGCTCTGCTGGCCTGATATGCGCCCTGATATTCGCTCTGGCGGCCTGCGGGGAAAGCACGCCCGGTAGCGGCGACGCAGGAGATTTCGGGCTGAGCCTCGAGCCCAGGACGCTCGAGCTCGAGCAGGGCGGCGAGGCGAGCGTTGCCGTCACCGTGAGCCGCAGGGGCGGCTTTGGCGGCGCGGTCGCGGTGAGCCTGGAGGCTGCGCCGCCAGGCGTCAGCGCCGATCCCCTGACGGTCGGGGCGGCGGAGGCGAGCGGCACGCTCATACTTCGCGCGGCGGCGGACGCGCCGCCGGTGACCTCGGCGGCCGTCACCGTGCGGGGCGTGGCCGCAGGAATGGAACGCAGCGCCGGCACCGCCTTGAACCTTTCGGTCGTCGGTGCGGACGACGGTGCGGACGACGGCGGGGTCAGCATCGTGAGCTTTACCGCCAGCCCGGAGGCCGTCACGCCGGGAGAGAGCGTCACCCTGTCCTGGCAGGTCGAGGGGGAGAGCACCGTCGCGCTCGAGCCGGCGAGAGGCGACCTAGCCGGCCGGACGAGTTACGTGGTGTGGCCGAGAGAGGACACCACCTACACCCTGCGCGCCGAGGCGGCCTCGGGTGAGCCGTCCGTCCGCGAGCTGACCGTGACGGTCCGGGAGGAGACCGGGAGCTACCGCGTGCTGGTCTTCAGCAAGACCGCTCGAGGCTTTTTCCGCCACCGCGAGACCATTACGGCGGGCTTGGCGGCGATCCGCCGGCTCGGTGCGGCTCACGGCTTCAGCGCCGACCACAGCGAAGACGCCGATGACTTTAACAGCGCGAATCTGGCGCGCTACGACGCGATAATCTTCCTGATGACCACGGGGCCCGTCTTGGACGCCGCCCAGCAGGCCGCCTTGGAGAGCTTCATCCAGGGCGGCGGCGGCTTCATGGGCGTCCACTCCCCTTCGGTGGTGGCCTACGGTGAGAACCGTCCCACGTACTGGCCCTGGTACGAGGGGCTGGTCGGCGCCTACTTCGCCAACGAGGCGGGCTTTCAGAACGCGACCATCGTGGTCGAGGACCGCGAGCACCCCTCGACCGCGCACCTGCCGGGACGCTGGCAGCATTACGACGAGGTCTACAGCTTCCACAGCAACCCGAGAGGGAACGTCAACGTCCTGCTCAGCTTCGACGTCTCGAGCGTCCGTGGCACCACCATGGGTCCGGACCACCCCATCGCCTGGTACCACGACTACGACGGCGGCCGCGCCTGGTACACCAGCCTCGGCCACTTTCCGGAGAGCTGGCGTGACGACGAGGCCTTTTTGGAGCACGTCCTGGGCGGTATTCGCTACGCCGCGGCGAGGTAGCGGCGAGGTAGTGGGATGAAGAACTCGCCTGGTCGGGCTCATCCTGGCTTAAGGCAGGACTGTTACCTTGACAGCTACCTTGACGGCACCAAAGGAGACCATACATGCGCACGCTTTCCACCCTTTTCATCACCCTCCTGCTGGCCGGACTCGTTCTGGTCGCCTGCGGCGCGCCCGCGCCGGGCGAGAGGCCGGACCCGGACTTCAGCCTGACGCTCAGCCCGACCACGCTCGAGCTGGAACCCGGTGACAGCGCCCCCGTGACGGTGAGTATCATCCCCACGGGCGGCTTCAGCGGGCCGGTGACGGTGAGCCTCGAGGAGCCGCCTACCGGCGTCAGCGCCGCGCCCCTCAGCCTCGAGACCAACCTCAGTGGCACCCTCACCGTCGCCATCGCCGAGGACGCCCCGGCGCTGAGTAAGACGCTTGCCGTGCGCGGCCTGAGCGGCGGGCTGACGAGGGACGCTGAGCTGGCCCTGAGCGTCACGCCTCAAAACGGCAACGGCGAGGACGAGGCCTTGAGCCTCCTGGTCTTCACCAGGAGGCTGGGCTGGCACCACAACAACGCCATAGCCGAGGCCATCCTGGCGGTGCAGGGGCTCGGCCGCGACAACGGCTTCACGGTCGTCCACAGCGAGGACCCCAGCGCCTTCAGCGAGGACAACCTGGCAGGGTACGACGCGGTCATGTTCCTCTTGACCTCGGACGACGAGGAGACCGCGGAGGACGTTCTGGACGAGGCCGGCAAGGCGGCCTTCGAAGGCTACATCCAGGCGGGCGGCGGCTTTGTCGGCGTCCACTCCGCCTCCGACACGGGCTACGGCTGGCCCTGGTACGGCGAGCTCGTCGGCGCCGTCTTCGACGCCCATCCGACGGGCGACTTGCAGTTCCAGGAGGTCGCGCTCGTCGTCGAGGACGCCGACCACCCTTCGACCCGGCACCTGCCCAACCCCTGGCGGCGCAGCGACGAGTGGTACAACTTCCGCAGCAACCCGCGCGACAGGGGCGTCACCGTGCTCCTGCGCATCGACACCGCGACCTTCGAGGGCGGCACCATGGGCGACGACCACCCCATCGCCTGGTACCAGGACTTTGGCGGCGGGCGCTCCTGGTACACCGCCGGCGGCCATACCGCCGAGAGCTACGCCGACCCGGCCTTCATGCGGCACCTCCTGGGCGGCATCCTCTACGCGGCAGGGCGGGAGGACTAGGATGCCCAACAAGGCTTGCAGCTCGAGCAGGTCTACGCTCTTGGCGCTGGCCATGAGCCTCCTCCTCGCCGTGCTGACCGCCTGCGGCGGTGCGGCGAACACGGCGGGAGGCTTCAACCTTGCGCTCCCCTCCGCCAGCCTCGAGCTCGAGCAGGGCCGGAGCGCCCCGGTCGAGGTCAGCGTCGGCCGCACCGGCGGCTTCGCCGGCCCGGTGACGGTGACGCTCCTCTCGGC
>JALZLY010000105.1 GCA_030858465.1 Deinococcota bacterium | reverse complement strand
CCCTCGCTGACGTTCTCGCCGGGCGTCTCGCGGGCGACCAGGAGCAGGACCGGTGCGTTGGGCGCGGGCCGCCGCGGCTCCCCGTAAAGGCTCAGGCCGCGCCGCCAGGCCTCGGCCATGAGCGCCTCGTCCGCCTCTCGAGCCTCGGCGCTGTAGGCCACAGCCCGGGCGGGAAAGCGGGCGGCGAAGCCCTCGAGCCTTTCCAGGCTGCGCCGCGTGGCCGCCCCGTCGAGCCGCCCCCCTTGCCGCGCTAGCGCGATGGCCGCGAGCGTCTCCTCTTGCGCCTCCCTGGAGCCTAACGCCATCACCATGTCCGCGCCGGCCTCGAGCGCCATCACGGCCGCCTCGCCGCGGCCGAAGTTGTCGGAGACCGCCTTCATGCCCATCGAGTCGGTGATGATAACCCCGTCATAGCCCCAGTCCTGGCGCAGCAGTTTGGTCAGGATCTCGCGCGAGAGCGTAGCAGGACGCTCGCCGCCCAGCGCCAGGTAGACGATGTGCGCCGTCATAAAGGCCGGTACGCCCGCCGCGACGGCCCTTTTGAAGGGACGGAACTCGAGCTCCGCCAGCTCGTCCATGGGCTTGTCCACGGTCGGCAGAGAGAGGTGGCTGTCCAGATGGGTGTCGCCGTGGCCGGGAAAGTGCTTGACGCAGGAGGCGACGCCCTCTCCTTCCGAGCCGCGCGCCCAGGCGAGCGCCAGCGAGGCGACGGCCTCGGGGTCGCCGCCAAAGGAGCGGTCACCGATGACCGGGTTGCGCGGGTTGTTGCTCACGTCCAGGACAGGCGCGAAGTTCCAGTTGACGCCCAGCGCACGCAGCCCCCTCGCCGTCGCCGCCCCCACCCTGAAGGCGAGTTCGGGGTCCTGACTGGCGCCCAAGCTCATGGCGCTCGGCGGAAAGGGCAGGTCGCGGGTGCGCACCACGCCGCCCCCTTCCTGGTCGATGGCGATAATCGCGCCCGGCCCGATGAGCTCGCGCAACTCCGCCACCAGCCGCTGCGCCTGCGCGCTGCTCGCCGCGTTCCTGCCAAACAGGCAGACCGCGCGGATGTCATGCCGCAGCAGGTGATCGCGCCAGGCGTCGTCCAGCTCCGGGCCGGGCAGATCGACCATGATCAGGGGGCCGGCGTCGGGGTAGGCTTCTTTGGTCACGTGCTGTCTCCTAGACTGTCTACTAGGGATAGGTTAAGGGCACTGGCCCTAGTGGGCCTACCTAGTAGAGCTTTGCTCAGTCCGACACCAGTTCGGCCCTGGCTCGAGCCAAAGCCTGCCGGTCGGTGAGATCGAGCCTGAGCGGCGTCAGCGAGACCAAACCCTGCTCGGTGGCCCAGCGGTCGCTGCCCTCCTCGGTGGCCTCGATGGGCACGGCGGCGAACCAATAGTGCTTGCGGCCCATCGGGTCCTCGCCGGGAAAGACCTTGCCGTCGTAGTGGCGCACCGACTGAAAGGTCCAGCGCAGGTCGGTGGGCCGCTCGGGAAAGTTGACGTTGACGAGCCTGAGCGAGGGGTCCTCGAGCAGGCGCTCGATCACCCGCACGGCGTAGGGCTTGAGGGCCTCGTAGTCGACGCCCTCGTCGATGGCCGGAGCGCTGAAGGCCACCCCGCGCATGCCCAACAGTGTCGCCTGCTTGGCGCCCGCCAGCGTCCCCGAGTGCCACATCGAATTGCCCAGGTTATAGCCGATGTTGATGCCCGAAAAGACCAGGTCCACCTTTTCCCAGTGATAGCCGCCCAGGGCCACGCAGTCGGCGGGGGTGCCGTTCACCCGGTAGGCCTCGAAACCGTCTATGGGCGTCTTGCGGTAGTGGAGCGGCCTCGAAGCGGTGATGGCGTGGCCCATCGAGGACTGCTCGACATCGGGGGCGACGATGCGGACCTCGCCGAACCGGGCGGCAACCTCGGCCAGCGCCTTGATGCCGGGGCTGTAGATGCCGTCGTCGTTGGTGATGAGAATGCGCATGCTTCCTCCTTGCGGCGCGAGCCTTCACCCTACTATACTATGCCCCAACCCCGCCCCGCCAACCGTAAGGACGACCCGAGACTCGCGGCGTCACTCGGCTAGACTGAGGCCATGACGACGACCCGGCAAGCGACCCTTATCTACAACGGCGACCCCGAGAACGGCGACCCCAGCAGCGACGAGCTCGAGGCGGCGCTGGAGGCTGCCGGCTACAGCACCACGGCGGTTACCAAAAAGACAATGGATGAGGCCCTGGAGGCGCCCAGCGACTTAGTGATCGTCGCCGGCGGCGACGGCACGGTGGGCTCGGTGACGAGCCTCTTGCTCGGCCGCGGCCTGCCCTTCGCCATCCTGCCGCTCGGCACCGTCAACAACGTCGCCCGGACTCTGGGTCTAGGCGGTCCCGTGGAAGCCCTCATCGCCGGCCTGGCCGCGCCGCGCCGCCGGCCCTTCGATATCGGCCTCGCCCACGGTCCCTGGGGCGAGCGTCCCTTCGTCGAGGCGGTGGGCACGGGCCTCTTCGCCCACACCCTGGCCGAGCGCGCCGGCGAAGAGGACAAAGCGCCGGAGCGCGCCCTCAAAAGGCTGCTCGAGACCCTATCCGGCTACCACGCTAGGCCCTGGACCATCACCCTCGACGGCGAAGACCTGTCGGGTGACTACCTGCTCGCCGAGGCCATGAACATCCGCTCCATCGGGCCCAACCTGGAGCTCGCTCCCCAGGCCGAGGTCGGCGACGGCCTTTTGGACCTCGTCCTCGTCGGCGCGGACGAGCGCGAGGCGCTCGGCAGCTATCTCAACGGCCGCCTGAGGGAGGAGCGGCCGCAAGCCGGGTTCCGGGTGCGGCGCGGCAAGAGGGTGAGGCTCGAGCCCATGGGCGAGCCCCTCCACCTGGACGACGAGACGGAGCGGCCGGACGGCGTGGTCGAACTCTCTTTGCAGGCGGGCGCGCTCGAGCTGTGGCTGCCAGAGACCTGAGCCTTCGTCCTCTTGCCGCGCTAGAACCCCTCGTCCACCACCAGTTCGCCGCGCGGCTCGATACCGATCGATACCGGTGCCGAGGACCGAGCGGACGCACCGCGCCCTACCAGGACAGGGCGTGGTAGCCTTTGATAGGAACGAGAACCATGACCTTCGACGCCATCGACCAGCACATCCTCAGCATTCTCCGCGACGACGGCCGCGCCAGCCACGCCACTATCGCCAAGCGGGTGGGCCTGTCGGCGCCCGCCGTGGGCGAGCGGGTGCGCAAGCTCGAGGGCCTGGGGGTCATCCGCGGCTACCGCGCGGTCTTCGATGCCGAGGCCCTGGGCCGCGGCGTTTGCGCCTATGTCTCGATCGCGCCGCAGCCGCGCTATCCCGCCGCCAACCTGGTCGAGAACCTGGGGCCCCTGCCCGAGATCGAGGAGCTTCATGCGGTCGCCGGCGAGCACGGCTACATCGCCAAGGTCCGCGTCGCCAGCACCCAGAAGCTCGACAGCTTCTTGGACCGGCTGTGGATGGTCGAGGGCGTCGAGCGCACCCAGACGACGGTCATCTTGCGGACGACCGTGGACAGGCCCATGCACTTAGCCTTTGGGGACGGGACCGGGGAGCCGGTATGAAGGCTCGCCTGGGTTAAGGGCACTAGCCCTTAGGCCCTAGTGGTCTGTCAAGGCAAAAATGATGGGTTGTCCCTGCGGGGTGCTGCGCGAACATTGCGAGCGAAGCGAAGCAATCTCTTGTGAGGAGAGAGGCGCGAGATTGCCACGTTGCTTCGCACGACTTCGTACCCGCTCCGCTCCTCGCAACGACCCATCAAAAGAAGGCTGACAGACTACTAGTGGGCCTCAACTAATAGGTTAAGGGCACTAGTAGTCTGTCAAGCAGAAGTTGACGGGTAGAGCCGCCTGAGCTTGATACGAGCATCGGCAGTAGTAAAGCGCCAGTCAACAGTAGCCTGAGAGGCATTGCGCTCAGCTTCTCAGGCGCTGATCTCTTGTTCCAGCATGTGCTTGTCGGGAATACGCCTGTTGAGACACTGACGCGAGAGCACCGAGAGTTCGATTTCAGCCATGTTGAGCCAGGAGCCGTGCTTAGGCGTGTAGTGGAACTCTATTCGGTTCAGGATACGTGCTGCTTCCTGCGGAGCAAAGGCTTCATAAAGAGCATCAGGGCCGTGGGTGTTGAGCTGGTCACGAACCACGGTGATGGTGGCGGCTTGAGGAAAATGAACATCGACCAGCTCACGCATGCAGTGGGCAAAGTCGATCTTGGTGCGACGCTCGGTCACCTTGACGTGACGCCAGACTTCTAAGGGCGCAAAGAACATGAACAGGTTGGCGGTGCCTTCGCGGTGGTACTCGTAGTCATAGCGCTCAGGCTGACCCGGCACCGAGGGTAGAGGCTCACGCACTTCGCGGATCAGTTGGGTGGGCTGCTCGTCGAAACAGACCAGCGGTGTGGTCTCATCAAAGGGTCGTTGATACACCTCAAGCACATCTTCCAGGTGATAAACGAAGGCGGCACTCTGCTGGGGCGGAATCACCCACATCTCCTTCAGATGCGGCTTGAGTTCGTTTTTTTTAGCACCTGCCGAACGGTCTCATGCGACACGCTGTCGATATGCTCAAGCGCCACCAGCTTGTCCGCCAACAGTCGCAGCGACCAGACTGCCCTTCCTTCAGGCGGCTTGCTGCAAGCCAAGGCGATCAGCTGAGCCTCTTGTACACCATCCACTTTCCGCTGCCGCGAGCTTGATGAGGGCCGGCGATGAAGTGCTGCCTCCAAGCCTTCTTCGATAAACCGTCGGCGCACCCGCTCAACCGTAGAAACGCTCACCTCTAACGCCTCACCAATCTGCTTGTCTTCCCAGCCTGGCCCGTTGCAACTCTGGTCGGCCTTCAACAGGATACGAGCATAGGTGAACTTGCGTGCCGCGGCTTTGCCTGTCCCGATGAGTTCCTCCAGCGTGCCGCGCTCAGCCTTGGTCATGGTCACAACGTAGCGTTTGCCCATCCTTATGCCTCTTTTCTAGGAGTTTTGCAACACCATTAGACTACCTGTTTTACCCTC
>JALZLY010000104.1 GCA_030858465.1 Deinococcota bacterium | reverse complement strand
GGTGGGTTGAGACGGGGTGGGTTGAGACAGGGTGGGTTGAGGTCAGGGTGGCCAGATTTAAACTGACGACCACTTGCGATAGTTGCATTGAGCAAAAGTTCGGCTATTTCGCGTGTTGCGTTTATTTCGTTTATGTCATAAGCTATATGTTGAGAAGGGAGGTTCATGTATGGCCTCACATGTTCTTTCACCCCTAGAGCCAGTCGCACCAAGTGTGCGGGAGCGTGAGCTAGCACAGGTCACGAGCCGCCAACTCGCGAAGCATCTGAAGACCAGGGAGCCGCTGCGTGTACAGGTCCTCGAAGATGATCAACCGGGGGAAGCCGTAGCCATCCCGGCTTCGGCCCTTTACCTCCTGCAGCGCATCTTGGCAGAAATGGCCGAAGGAAACGCCGTGACCCTTATTCCAGTGCATACCGAACTCACGACACAACAGGCGGCGGATCTGCTCAACGTGTCACGTCCCTTTCTGGTGAACCTGCTAGAGAAAGGGGAGATTCCTCACCGCAAAGTAGGAACGCACCGGCGCGTGCGTTTTGAGGACGTAACGGCTTATAAGCACCGCAGCAATGAGAAGCGCCTGGATGCTCTTCGTAAACTGGCAGAGCAGGCACAGGAACTAGATATGGGTTACTAAGCCGTGGCGTCGTTCACCGCGCTCTATGATGCCAACGTGCTCTATCCTGCACCCTTGCGCGATCTCCTGATGCACCTGGCGCTCACCGATCTTTTCCGAGCGAAGTGGAGTGACGCGATTCATGACGAATGGATCCGCAGCGTGCTTCGCAACCGGCCGAACCTTTCGCGTGAGCAGCTCGAGCGCACCCGCACCCTTATGAATGTGCACGTGCGAGACTGCTTGGTCACGGATTTCGAAGACCTGATTCCAGCGCTTATACTCCCCGATCCAGACGATCGACATGTACTTGCTGCAGCCGTCCGAGGTCGCGCCGACGTCATCGTGACCTACAATCTCCGTGACTTTCCAGCAGAGGCCCTGAAGCGGTACGGAATCGAAGCACAACATCCCGATGAGTTCATCATGCACCTCATTGACCTTGACGTGGCCGCTATCTGCGTGGCGGTGAAACGGCAGCGGCTCAACCTCAAACGACCGCCCGTGACTGCCGAGCAGCTCCTTGAAATCTTTGAGCAACAGGAGCTAACGCAAACGGTGGCTCATCTGATAAACTTCAAGACCTTGCTTTAGTCGAAACAGGCTTCTAGACCATTCATAACACGTTCAGTCGGGAGGGAAAGTGTCTTTATGATTCTTATGGCACACAACAAGAGATAAGCGGCTGATTGTCGTTTCAGCCGCTTATCTCCGTTCCTGACAGCTTTTCTTGGTCGGGGTGGCCAGATTTGAACTGACGACCACTTGACCCCCAGTCAAGTGCGCTACCAGGCTGCGCTACACCCCGCCGGGCAGGGCTCCTCTCCGCCACCAATGATCGCGGACGGAAGGACCACGACAGCTAGTGTAACACCAATCCCTGCTCAGGGCAAGCCACCCGGACAGCCCCGGCAAGGTTCGCCGTCCTCGAGCCTCAGGCTCCCTTATCCCGCTGCGCCGCCCGCCGCGCCCTCTCGGCCTGCTGCTCGTCGCTCTCGAGCTTGTGCGTCCTCTCGTCGTAGTGGCCCTGTAGCTCGTCGATCACCGTGCCCGGCCAGAGGTGGACGCCGAGGATATAGGCGGCCCGGCCGATCACGTGCGCCGCCACCGGGACGGTCAGCAGGATGAAAAAGACCGCCGCCAGGGCCCGCACGGTGATGCTCAGGTCCAGGTAGAAGGTCGCCACCGACAAGACGATGAGCCCCGCGCCCAGGGTGCCGGCCTTGGAAGAGGCGTGCATGCGCAACATCAGGTCGGGCATGCGCAAGAGGCCGACGCCGGCCACCAGCAAAAAGGCGCCGCCGATGAGCATGAGCAGGGCGGTGATGAGCTCATTCATGGAGGCTCTTGTCGCGCTCGAGGTAGCGGGCAAAGGCGACCGTCGCCAAAAAGGAGATGAGCGCCAGGGCGATGGCGGCCTCTAAAAAGACGGGCTGCCGCGCGGCTACCGCGAAGAGCGCGATATAGGCTACGGCGATGGCGGTGATGAGCTCCAGGGCGACCACCCGGTCGGGCAGGCTCGGGCCCCGCGCCAAACGGATAAAGGCCAGGACGAAGGCGAGGGTCAGGGTGCCGAAGGTCAGCGCCGTGGCCACCTCGAGCAGACTCACCGCATCACCTCCAAGACCTTGCGCTCGAGGCCGCCCTTGATCTCCTTGCGCACCGCCTCGGCGTTGGTCACGTACATGGCGTGGACGTAGAGCACCCTCTTGTCCGAGGAAACGTCGAGGCTGAGCGTGCCCGGCGTCAGGGTGATCAGGTTGGCGAGCAGGGTGATCTCGGCGTCGGTCTTTACCTCCAAAGGCACCGCCACCACGCCGGGGCGCATGCGAAAGCCGGGCGTTATAACCTCATAGGCCACCTTGAGGCTCGAGACCACCAGCTCCCTGATGAAAAAGAGCAGGAAGCCGGCGGTGATAAAGGGGCGGTGAAAGTACCTCGTTTCGCCGATGAGCGGCCGGGTCACGAAGAGCACCAAAAAGCCCAGGACCGCCCCCACCAAGAGGTTGTAGAGGGTGAACTCGGCGGTCACGGCGGCCCACAACAAGGCTAAACCGAGGTTCCAAACCAGCAGGTTCACGGGCCCACCTCGTTAAGCGCCGGGGTGATCGCTGGGGTGGCCGCCGCAGGGATGGTCGCCGGGGCCGGCCCCAGCACCGCCTCGATATAGCCGGCAGGATTCAGCATGTCCTCGGCGGCGCGCATGCTGAGCTCGAAGACGGGCGCGAAGCCGATGCCCATGGCGACCACCAGGGCGGCCAGGACGGCGATGGGCGCGAGCATCGCGGTCAGGCCGCGGTAGCCTTGGGGCAGCGGCCTCATGCCCTTGGGCAGGGGCTCCCAAAAGGCCTGCGACCAGATCTTGGTCATCGAGAAGAGGGTCAAGACGCCGACGCCGAGCGCGGTCGCCACGATCAGGTAGGCGCCCTGCTCGAGGCCGGCCTGAGCCAGCAGGAGCTTGGCGAAAAAGCCCGAACTGGGCGGCAGCCCGGCCAGGCCCAGCGCGGACACCAAAAAGAGCAGCGACAAGAAGGGATAGGCACGGTAGAGGCCGCCGAGCTTCTTGAGCTCATAGGAGCCGGCCAAGCGCTCGGTCACTCCGCTGATCAGGAACAGGTTGGTCTTGGCGATGATGTTGTGGACCACGTAGAAGACCGCGCCGGCCAGAGCCAGCGGCGTAAACAGCGCCAGGCCCATGATCATGTAGCCGATCTGGCTGACGATATGCACCGAGAGGATGCGGCGAAAGTCGTTTTGCGCGACCGCGCCCAGAACCCCGGTCACCATGGTCAGCCCGCCGATCCACAACAGGGCGGTGTGGGTAAAGGCGAGGTCGCCCGTAAAGATGAGCGTGAAGAGGCGCAGCAGCGCGTAGACGCCCACCTTGGTCAGGAGCCCGGCGAAGAGCGCCGAGACCACCGCCGGTGGGGTGTGGTAGGAGGCCGGCAGCCAGAAAAAGAGCGGGAAGACCGCCGACTTGAGCCCGAGCGCGATGATGAAGAGCATGGCGACGGCCGTCACCAGGCCGGTGTTCGCCACCCCCGGCAGCTTCACGGCGAGGTCGGCCATGTTCAAGGTACCCGTCATGCCGTAGGTGAGCGCGATCGCCGTGAGCAAGAGCAAGGAGGCGAGCAGGTTGATGGTCACGTACTTGACCGCCCCGTCGAGCTGCGCCCTTTCGCCGCCCAGGGCCAAGAGCACGAAGGAGGAGATGAGCAAGACCTCGATCCACACGTAGAAGTTGAAGAGGTCGCCGGTCAGAAAGGCGCCGCAGACGCCGGTCAGGAGCGCGTGGACGAGCGGGTGGAAGCTGTAGCGCTCGCGGCGCTCGTCGATCGAGCCCGAGGCGTAGACGGCGATCGCCGCCGCCATGATGCCGGCCATCACCACCATGATGGCGCTCAGGTGGTCGGCCACCAGGGTGATGCCAAACGGTGCGGGCCAGTCGCCGACCTGAACGGCCAAGATGCCCCCCTGGCTCACCGTCATCAG
The DNA here is from genome assembly GCA_030858465.1 of Deinococcota bacterium. NCBI lineage: Bacteria > Thermotogati > Deinococcota > Deinococcota bacterium. The sequence continues at coordinate 19,959 of JALZLY010000104.1, read as the reverse complement.
CAAGAGGACGGAGACGCCGAGCAGGCCAAAGGCGCCCAGCATGCTGAGGCTGCGCTGCACCCGCAGGGAGCCCCAGAAGAGAAAGGTCAGGGCGGCACTCAGCAGCGGAATCAGGATGGGCAGAACCAGCAGCCAGCTCACCCGCTCACCCCCTGCTTGACGGGGTCTTGCGCGACGGAACCCTGCTCGAGCGCCTCTTCAAAGGGCGGCTCGGCCAGGCGCATCTCGTCGGGGTCCACCGTGCCTAATTCCTGGTTGGCGCGGTAGACGAGCACCAGGGTAAAGGCCAGCAGGCCGAAGCCGATGACGATGGCGGTGAGGATCAAGGCCTGCGGCAGCGGATTGGCGAACACCCCCTCGGGCACGTCCATGTCCGCCGGGATAATGGGCGGGTTGGCCCGCGTCAGCCGGCCGGAGGTGAAGAGGGTCAGGTTGACGGCGTTGCTGAGCAGCGCCACGCCGATTATCAGGCGCACCAGATTGCGGCTCAAGATGAGGTAGACCCCGGCGGTGACGAGGCCGCCGATGACGAAGGCGAGCAGCGTCTCCACCCTAGACCTCCTCCTCGAGCGCCAAGATGATGCCCAGGGTCGCGCCGATGACCACCAGGTAGACGCCGACGTCGAAGAGGATCGGCGAGCCCAGGTGAAAGTAGAAGTCGGCGCCAAGGTGCAGGTCGTACCAGACCCCGGTCAGAAAGGGCGCGCCCGCCAAAAGCGCGATCAGGCCGCTCAGGGCGGCCAAGCTGAGCCCGGCGCCCATCAAGGTGCGCGGGTCGAAGCGCAGGGCGCTCCTGACCGCACCGACGCCGTAGGACACCGCGTAGAGGGCAAAGGCGCCCACCGCCATGAGCCCGCCGACGAAGCCGCCGCCGGGCTCGTTGTGGCCGCGAACGAGCAAAAAGAGCGAGAAGACGAACATCAGGGTGACGAGCAGCGTGGTGGTGGTCCGCAAGATGAGCGAGGTCACCGGCGTACCCCCCCGGCCGGCCTCGCGCGGAGCTTGAGCAGCGCGTAGACGCCCACCCCGGCGATCACCAGCACGCCGATCTCGCCCAGGGTGTCGAGGGCCCGGTAGTCGACCAAGATGACGTTGACGATGTTGCGTCCCTGCGCCACCGGCACGCTGTTCTCGGCGAAGTATGCCGAGAGCGTGAAGTCGAAGGGCAGGCGGATGACCGACAGGAGCAGGCTCGTCACCAGCATGCCGCAGGCGAGCGCCACCGCCGCGTCGCGCAGCCGCGACAGCGGCCGCCAGGCGAAGTTGAACTCCCTTAGGGGCACCAAGATGAGCGCGACCAGGATCACCGTGAGCGTCTCGACGAAAAGCTGGGTCATGGCGATGTCGGGCGCCGCGAAGAAGATGAACACCAAGGCGACGCCGAAGCCGACCACCCCGAGCGCGGTGATGGCGGCGAGGCGCGAGTGCGTCAGGACCGCCATCACCGCCCCCGCCAGGATCAGCCCCGCCAAGATCCACTCGAAAAACTGCACGTCGCTCACGTCGAGAAGCGGCTTAAAACCGCCGCGCAGGATGAGCGTGCCGCCGACGAGCGTCACCGTAGCCGTCAAGATGGTGAGAAAGTAGTAGCGCAAGACGCCGCTCTGCAAGATCCTGGTCTGGGTCTTGGCGATCCGGTTGAGGCCGTCCAAGGAGGCCAGGTAGACGCGCTCGGGGCCCCAGCTGAGCACCCGCTCCAGGCTCGAGGTAAAGCGCCGCAGGTGGTCCCAGACCAGGTAGAGCCCCAAACCGATGAGGACCGAGGTGACGCTCAGGGCCAGGGCCGGGTTGAGCCCGTGCCAGAGATAGAGGCTGACCGGCACGGGCTCGCCCAAGACGGCCGCGGCGGCGGGCGTCACCAGGGTTCCTGTAACGAACACCGGCACGAGACCGAGCACGAAGCCGAGCGAGGCCAAGAGCGCCGGCCCCAGGAGCAGGCTGAAGGGCGCCTCGTGGGCGGCCTTGGGCGTGGCGCGCAGCGGGCCGAAAAAGGGCCTGAGCGTGACGATGGCCGCCACCGCCACGAACAGCGCGCCGCCCAGGACCACCGCCGGGGTGAGCACCAGCCGCGCCCACTCGCTCTCCAAGACGGTCTCTAAGACGAGCTCCTTGCCGATAAAGGACAAGACCGGCCCGAAGCCCGCCAGGGACACCGCCGCCAAGACCGCCACGGCGGCCGTTATGGGCATCTTGCGGCGCAGGCCGCCGAGCTCGTCTATCTCGCGGGTGCCGGTCTCGTGATCGACGGCGCCCGCCACCATGAAAAAGGCGCCCTTGTAGAGCGCGTGCGCCAGCAAGAAGACGACCGCCGCCGTGGCCGCGCCCTCCAAGGACGAGCCCAGGAGCAAGACCAGGGTGCCCAGCGCGCTCACCGTCGAATAGGCCAGCAGTTGCTTGAAGTCGGTCTTGGTGATGGCCAGGTAGCCGCCGTAGAGCATGGTGACGGCCCCTACCGGCGTGACGATGGCGATCCAGGCGGCGGTGTCGCCGAGCACCGGAAACATCCGCGCCAAGAGGTAGATGCCCGCCTTGACCATCGTCGCGGAGTGGAGGTAGGCGCTGACCGGCGTGGGCGCCGCCATCGCCCCAGGCAGCCAGAAGTGGAAGGGGAACTGCGCGGACTTGGTAAAGGCGCCGACCAAGACGAGCAGCAAGATGCCCAGGTACATGGGGTGCTCCTGCAGGCCGCCCCCCGCCAGGAGCTCGCTCAGCTCGAAGGTCCCCGCCGCCATGCCCATCAAGATGAGCCCGGCCAAGAGCACCAAGCCGCCGATGCCCGTCACCAGGAGCGCCTGCAAGGCCGATTTGCGCGATGTCTCGTCCTCGTGCTTGAAGCCGATCAGCAGGTAAGAGGTGATCGAGGTCAGCTCCCAGAAGACGAAGAGCGTCAGCAGGTTAGCGGTCAGGACCAGCCCCAGCATCGAGCCCATAAAGGCCAGGATGAACAGGTAGAAGCGCCCGAGGTGGGGATGCCCCCCCAGGTAGCCGCCCGCATAGACCATGATCAGCGTACCGATGCCGGTGATGAGCAGGGCGAAGAGCAGGCTGAGGCCGTCCAGATAAAAGCTCAGGTTGAGGCCGAGCGCGGGCACCCAGGCTAGGGACTCTGTGACCGCCTCGCCCCCCGCCACCCCCGGCAAGAGGCTCAGAAAGTAGGCGAAGAGGCCGAGCGGCAATAAGGCCACCAGCCAGCCCATCGCCCCGCGCAAGAAGCGCGTCAGCCAGGGCGCGAGACCCGCCAGCGCAAAGCAAGATAGAACCGCAACAAGCATAGCCATCACCCTAAAACATATCGTCAATACGGCAGTCTGGACAGCCTTGCCCCTACGGCCAACTCGACTCGAGATTGTCTTTGCGATCTCGTCAAAGTTCGCTGTCAGTCAGCCCTGCTGAGCAGAGCCGAATCTTCAATGCCGGTAAGCTTACCATGACCGCACTATGACCGCAGCATGGCCGCAGCATGGCCGCACTATGGCCGCAGCCTGTCTTCGTTGGTACAGGGCCAAGGTGCCGCCGAACCGGCGCCGCGGCGGCGCCGGTTCGGGGCGGCTATCCGCTGCGGCGCCCGCTCGAGCCCTCCGCCCGCTTCTCGCTCGCGCCAACCTCCGCGCCGAGCTCTCCCCACTCGTCGGCGCTGGCCTCCTCCTTGAAGACGCTCAGGCCGCGCAGGTAAGCGGCGCGGGCAATCATGTAGGCCGACAGCGGCGCGGTCAGAAAGAAAAAGGCGGTGATCAGCAGCATCCGCGTCGTCACGAAGGGGTCCTGCAAGGCCAGTGCCGCGCCGACGAAGACGCCCAGCCCCCCCAGGGTGACGAGTTTGGTCGAGGCGTGCAGGCGGGTGTAGAGGTCGGGAAAGCGCGTCACGCCGATCGCCGCCGCCAGGATAAAAAAGGAGCCGACGAGGATGAGTACGTCGGCGATCACTTTGCTGTTCACGCCGCCCCCCCGTCTTTGAGATTCTGCCGGCTCCCCTGACTATCTTCCAGCGCGCATAGCCTACTGAGGCGGAGCATGTCAAAAGCCATAAGGGACTGTACCAGACTGGCAGAGCCCCTGTTTGGCAGCGCCCTATTGCTCATCTTCACGGCCATGGCAAGGCCTTGGCTTGTATTCCTGGGGCTTGTATTCCTGGACATGAAAAATGAAAGGTAAAGTAGCAACAGCTACTACGACACACCTGCTTGAAGGGACATTGTCATGGATGCTTTCACCGACCGACGCTATCTTCTCACGAGCCAATACAAGGACGGGTCGAACCTCAACGCCCGGATCGAGCTGCATCGCCGCTTCAGCACCAACCCTTACGGCTGGACACACTGGGTCCTCGACCAGCTCGAGCTTCCCTCAGGGAGCCAGGTGCTCGAGCTTGGTTGCGGCCCTGCCACCTTGTGGCGTGACAACCTCGCCCGAATTCCGGGAAGTTGGGAGATCACACTGTCGGACTTCTCGGCAGGCATGCTCGCGGAGGCGCAGGCAAACCTCGGAACACATCGGCAGCGGTTCACCTTTGAAGTCGTCGACGCTCAAGTGATTCCCCGTCGTGATGCACAGTTCGATGCTGTGATCGCGAATCACATGCTTTACCACGTGCCGGATCGGCAGAAGGCTCTCGCTGAAATCCGCCGTGTCCTCAAGCCGAACGGAAAACTCTACGCCGCGACCAACGGCTCGAAACACCTGCTCGAGACCGAAGTGCTGATTCGAAAGCTAAAGCCAGAGCAAAAAAGGATGGCTGAGCCGTTCAACCTCGACAACGGTCAGGAGCAGCTTTCGGCCTGCTTTTCAAACGTCGAGCTGCGCCGCTATAACGATTCCCTACGGGTTACGGAGACGGAGCCGCTCATCGCATACCTGCTTTCCGGCCTCGAGAACCTTAGCGTGGCCGATGAGCGCGTGGCAGCGCTGAGCGCCTATGTAGAGCGGGAGATTGCCGAGAAGGGTGCTGTTCACATCACGAAAGAATCAGGGGTGTTTGTTGCTTCGGCGTAACGGCTTCTCCACACTTTCAGCATAGGCGCTTCGCGCGTTCACCGGTTGCCGCAACCGGTGAACGCGCTAGAAGATGCCTCTTCAGAACCCACTCCAGAGGCGATGATGTACCGGCACAGCAGCGAAGCCACCTGGGTGCAAGCGTAACGCGGACCCTTATAGTGACCGGTTTTCCAACCTTGACGAGTGTTCCAGGTCAGCCGCAAGCCCTGCTCGAGAAGAAGCCGCGCTGTTTGGCGGCACGATAGACTGAACGGGTAAGGAGCTGCTATGGCAGATCGCCAGGAAATCCTACGAACCGTAGCCGATGCCGTTCTCGCGCTACCAACGGCTCATGTCCTTCGGGTAGGGATCGACGGTGTCGATGGCGCAGGAAAAACGGTCTTTGCCGATGAGCTTGCGCGTGTCCTGCAGGGGCCAGATAGAACCGTCATCAGAGCCTCGGTCGATGCGTTCCATCACCCCAAAGCTGTCAGGTACCGGTTAGGCCGGAGTTCACCAGAAGGTTTCTATCGCGACTCGTACGACTACGCCAAGCTCAAGGAAGTGCTGCTCGAACCTTTGAGCCCAAGCGGTAGTGGTCGCTACTGCACGGCCGCATTTGACCACGTGGCGGACGCGCCCGTGGAAGCGCCGGAGGAGCAAAGTGTTTCTGGTTCAATCCTCGTGTTCGACGGCATCTTCCTGCACCGGGCCGAGCTTCGCGAGTATTGGGACTACTCCGTCTTTCTCGAAGTTGGGTTCGGCGTGTCTATACCGAGGGGCGCACAGCGTGGCGTGGGTTCACCCGATCCGAAGGCACTCGAGAACCGCCGCTACGTCGAAGGGCAGAAGTTGTACCTGCGGGAGTGCGATCCGAAACGGTACGCCACGACTGTCATCGACAACAGCGACCTTGCAGCGCCTTTCATCGTCTTGCTGTAGCAGCCGCCTGTGTTGCCATGCGACCATGCCATGCGACCACAAGATGTGCTCATGCTAGAATGGCAAGTTGATGGCACGTCATGATGGCACATGTGCTAATGGCATACGCCGTGATGGCGCGAGGGAGAAAGCATGCGAAACATCACCATCCGCGGGATCGACGAGGCGCTCGACCACGCTCTCAAGAGGGCGGCGGAAGAGGAGTCTAGGAGCGTCAACCAACTCGTGCTCGAGACGCTCAAGGAACGTTTCGGTCTGACCAAAGCGCCGCGGCACGGACGCAGGCACCACGACTTAGACAACCTCTTCGGGCGCTGGGACGATGGCGAGTACGAGCGCGTCCAAAGCGCGGTGGACGAGCAGCGCGACATCGACCCCGAACTTTGGTCGTGAGGCGGGCGCTCTTAGACACCAACATCTACTCGCTTGCCATGCGCGGCGACGAGGCCGCGCTCGACCGCCTGCAACTTCTCGACGAGATCGCATTTACCGTCATCAGCCTCGGCGAGTTGCTCGTGGGCTTTCGCCGCGGCAATCAGGAGAGCAAGAACCGCGCGGAACTCGGCCGTTTTCTCGACGCCCCCAGGGTTCAGCTCCTGGGCATAGACGAGGAGACCGCAGACTTCTACGCCGTGATCGTTGTCGCGCTGAGGCGTGCCGGGACGCCCATCCCCACCAACGACATCTGGATTGCCGCGCTTGCCCAGCGGCACGGCCTGCCGGTCTATACCAAAGATGCCCACTTCGGCAAGGTGCCGGGTCTGGTGCTGGTACCATGATGCCTGAACTAACACCCTGAGACTCGCCGGTGCTCCGGCCAGGGTCGTCGACCTTGTTCCAAACCAAGGGGTTCTCGGCCAGCAGCTGACCCTGTTGTACGACGACCGGCTGCTCGCCGAGTACCGGCAGGTGCTGTCCAGGCCCCGCTTTCCGTTCGCGCCTACCGAGATAAGCGCGCTTCTCGACTTTATCGCGGCCGAGGGGGAACTCGTCATCGCGCCGCCTATCGCCGCCACCTTACCCGGCCAGAGCTGGCCTGACGAGAGCGACCTGCCTTTTCTCGAGGTCGCGCTCGCCGGCCGGGCCGAGATGCTCGTCACGGGCAACGCCCGCCACTTCCTGCCTCGCCACGGCGAGCTCACCGTTCAGCTCGTTGATCCTGCAACCTTCATCCGCTTGTGGTCTCGGCAGGGATAACGCCGCAACGGGCCCAGCGGGCATCATTCCATCACCCGCCCCTTGAGCAGGTAGCGCGACAAGGCTACAGTGCTCAAAAAGCCCAGGATCGACACGATCAAGGCGGCGTCCAAAAAAGCTACAAAGCCCGTCTTGAGCGCGATCACCACGATCATCACCGCGACGCTCACGCCCAAAAAGTCAAAGGCCAGGATGCGGTCGCCCCAGGTCGGGCCCCTCAAGACGCGGTAGAGCGTCAGCCCAATCGCGATGCTCAGGGCGACCAGCGCCACGGTGGCAATCACGACATGAAGCCCAGGATGAGCGACTCCATGCGGCTGACCGCGTCCCTCGCCTCCTGCACATCGAGGATGCCGATGGCGTGGGCGTAGAGCAGGCTCCTGTCGCTAGAGACGCCCATCGCCACGGTGCCGGGCAGGAGCGTGATGACAGCCGACAGCAGCGCGATGGCGCCGTCGCTCCTGACTCTCAGCGGCACGGCGATGACGTGAGGGTGGAAGACCGGTCGGGGTCTTAGGGCCAAGAGCGCGATGAGCACGTTGGCGGTGACGAGCTCCCTGGTAAAGGCGAGGGCGAAGCGCAAAAAGGCTAGGCCGCGCCGGGGCAAGGAGCGCTCGCTCGAGCTCACCAGCGCCAGCAGCAAGAGGCCCAGCAGCGCTCCGAAGAGCAGGTTGTAGAACGTGAAGTTGGCGGCGAGAAAGGCCCAGAGCAGGGCGATCAGGACCACCGCGACGACTTCGGCCATCTAGGGGCCTCCCGGCTCGAGCCCCTCGAGCAGGACCGCCGCGAGGTAGGCCCGGCTGTCGAGAAGCTGCGCCGTCACCCGCTCGGCGAGGGCGAAGACGGGACCGCTGAAGACCGCCAGAAGGACTGTAAGAGCGACCGCCGCGGCCGTCACCGCCACCATGCCCTGCGGCAAGGCGACCCGCGGCGGCGCCCCTTCGCCCCAGAAAAAAGCGCGCCAGGCCTTGATCAGCGCGTAGAGCAAGAAGAGGCCCGCCACCACGGCGGCGGCGGCCACCGCGACCGTCACCGCGCCGCCGCGCGCGAGGGCGGCGCCTATCAGCGCGAACTTGCCGATAAAGCCGCTCGTCGGCGGCAGCCCGGCGATGGCCAGCGCCAGGAACAAAAAGGCGCCGGCTAGCCAGGGGGAGCGCTCGAGCACGCCGCCCAGGCGGTAATCGCGCCCGCCCAGCTGCTCGGCCAGCGCCGCCACTAGAAAGATGGCGAAGATGACCAAGACCGAGTGAATCATATAGTAGACGGCCGCCGCCAGGGACGCCGGCGTGCCGACAAAGAGGCCCATCAGGATGTAGCCGATCGAGGCGATGTTGGCAAAGGCCAGCGCGTGCCGCCACCTCCCCTGCGCGACGGCGCCGAGGCCGCCAAAGAGCATGTTGACGCCCGCGAAGGCAAGAAGCCCGGCTTGCAGGTCCGCCTCGGCGGCGAAGAGCAAGGTGAAGGCCCGCACCAGCGCGTAGGCGCCCACTTTGGTCAAGACCGCCCCGAAAAAGGCGGTGATCACCGCGGGCGGCGTCGGGTAGGCGTAGGCCAGCCAGAAGCCGAAGGGAAAGAGCGCCGCCTTGGTGGCGAAGACGAGCGCCAAGAGCAGGGCCACCACCGTCACCCGGCCGTCCGGGCCGTGTCCCGCCAAGAGGCGCGCCATGTCGGCCAGGTTGAGCGTACCCAGCAGGCCGTAGGCCAGTCCCGCCGCCAAGACGAAGACCGTCGAGACCGTCAGGTTGATGACCACGTACTTGAAGCCCTCGCGCAGCTGCGGCAGCTCGCCGCCGATGAGCAGGAGCCCATAGGAGGCGATCAGCATCACCTCGAAGGCGACGAAGAGGTTGAAGAGGTCGCCCGAGAGAAAGGACATGTTGACGCCCATGAAGAGAAACTGCAACAGCGCTTGGACGCCGAAGCGCTCGCGGGTGCGGTTCAAGGCGGGCGACAGCCCCGCCTGCGGCGCCACCCGCAGGCTCGGTCCGGCGAAGAGCACCGTCAAGAGAGCGGTCACGCTAGAGAGCAGCAGCATCACGCCGCTGAGGCCGTCGGCTACCAGGGTGATGCCGTAGGGCGCGGGCCAGCCGCCCATCTGCACGGCCAAGACCTCGCCCGCGAAGACCCGCGCGGCAATTGCCACGCTCGCCAGGAGTGTCAGTGAGGAGGCCAAGGCCCCGACCATCAGGCGCCCCCCAGGGCCGCGGACGAGCAGCAGGAGCGTTCCGAAGAGCAGCGGCAAGAGGACCGGCAGGGTGATCAGGTTGGCGCCCAGGCTCACCGGGGCACCTCGTCGGCCTCAGCGTCGCTCTCAGCCTCGAGCGCCGCCTCGGGCCCCCTCTCGGGTGAGGTGCTTGGGTGCTCGGGGTCGGCTAAGAGCGCGGGCGGCCCGGTGGGGTCGGGGGTCTCGGCCAGGTCCTGGACGTGGTCGGTGCCGGCTGCCTGGTAGGCGCGCATGGCCAGGACCAAGAGCAGCGCGGTGGTGGCGAAGCCGATGACGATGGCGGTGAGGATCAAGGCCTGGGGCAAGGGGTCGCGGTAGGGGCCCTGCACGTTCAGCAGCGGCGGCGCCCCGGTCTCCATGCCGCCCGTCAGGAAGAGGCTCAGGTTGACGCCGTAGGCGAACACCGACAGGCCGATGATGAGCCTTATCATCGCCCTCGAGAGCATCAGGAAGATCCCGGTCGCCACCAGCAGCGAGGCGAGCAGCGGCAGCAGGAGTTCCACTAGGGCTTCCTCCGCCCCAGCGGCTCACGGTGGACAGGCACCCCTTTAGTGTCCTCGGCCAGGACGTCGATGATGGTCAGGGTCGCGCCCACCACCACCAACAGGACGCCCAAATCGAAGAGCACCGCCGTCGCCCACTCGAACTCGCCGATGAGCGGCCAGCTGAGGTAACCGTAGGCGCTCTTCAAGAAAGCCTCGCCCAGGACCATCGGCACCACCCCGGTCGCCAAGGCCAAGAGCAGCCCCCAGGGGATGAGCGACCGGGGCGGGATGTTGAGCAGCCGCTCGCGCAGGGCCATGCGGTAGAGCAGCGCCGCCACCGCCACGATCAGTCCGGCGATAAAGCCGCCGCCCGGCGCGTTGTGGCCGCGCAGGAAAAAGTGGCTGCCGAGCGCGATGAGCCCGTAGACGATGGGCCGGGCTAAGACGCTGAAGAAGACCTCGGGGCGCGCGCTCACGGGCGCTCGTCTCGCGGCGTCTTGGCGCGCAGCTTCAAGAGGCCGTAGATGACCACGCCGACGACCGCCAGCACGGCTATTTCACCCATGGTGTCGTAGCCGCGAAAGTCCACCAAGATGACGTTGACGACGTTGTTCCCGCCGCCCAACGTGTAGGCGTGCTCCAAAAAGTAGTCCTTGATGCGCGGCGCCAGGGGCGTCTGCACCGCCGTCAGGCCGGTAAAGACGGTGAGGCCGGCTGCTCCGGCGAGCAGAAGATCGAAGACCATCGCCCGGCTGGGTCGCCGGTAACGCTTTAAGACCGGCAGGTAGCGGAAGACCGACAAAAAGAGCAGGATCGACACGGTCTCGATGAGCAGCTGCGTGAGCGCCAGGTCGGGCGCGCCCAAGAGGACGAAGGCGACGGTGAGCCCGAAGCCGCCCAGGCCCATGAAGATGAGCGCGCTCAGGCGCGTGCGGGCCAGGAGCACGCCCGCCACCCCGGCCACGATCAGCGCCGCCACCACCCAGAACTCGAGCGCCACGGGGCTCAGCTCGCGGGGCAAAAAGGCCCAGCCGTAGGCCGCTCCGGCCAGGGCCAGCGGCAAGAAGATGAGCCTGAGGTGCGCGGCGAAGCTCGCGCCCTGGGTGAGGGCGGTGAAGGCGGTGGCGAAGCGGTCGAGGCCGCCCACGACCGCGTAAAAGACGGTGTTGGCGTTCCAGGCGGGCGTCAGGGCCGCCTGCAGGCGCAAAAAGACGGGCAGCGTGAGATAGAGCGCGAGGCCGAGCCCCCAGGTGAGGACCGAGAGCAGGAGCGCTGTGTTGACGCCGTGCCAGAGCGTGAGGTGATAGGGCGTGTAAAGAAGCGCCGGAGCGGCCAGGTCGGTGAACCACTCCGCGGCGCGCGGGTAGACGCCGAAGAGGACGGTCGCGCCGCTGAGCGGCAACAGCGGCCACCACAAGCCGGGCGGCGCCTCGTGGGTTTTGGGGTTGGGCGAGGCGTAGGGGCCGACGAAAATCCGCAGCAGGCGCAGGGTGTAGGCGAAGGTCATCACGCTGCCCAAGACCGCGACCGCGATCGGCAGGGTGCCCAGGTGAAGCATCTCCTCGTAGAAGAGCTCCTTGGAGATGAAGCCGCCCAGGGGCGGCAGCGGCGCCATCGACAGCGCGGCGGGCAGGGCCAGGGCAAAGGTGATGGGCAGTTTGCGGGCGAGCCCCGACAGCTTGGTGATGTCGCGGGTCTTGGTCTCGTGGTCGACGATGCCGACGACCAAAAAGAGCGCCGCCTTGAAGGCCGCGTGGTTGAGCAGATGCGCGGTCGCCGCGAAGGGCGCGCCCGCGCCGTAGAGGCAGGTCAGCAGGCCGAGCTGCGAGACCGTCGAATAGGCCAGGAGCGCCTTTAGGTCGGTCTGCCTGAGCGCCAGGTAGGAGCCCCAGACCATCGTCGCCAGGCCGACCCAGAGGATGAGGTCGGCCAAGGCGGTGCCGACGAAGAGAAAGCCGAACTTGGCCAAGAGGACCACGCCCGCCTTGACCATCGTCGCCGAGTGAAGGTAGGCGCTTACGGGCGTAGGCGCCTCCATCGCGGTGGGCAGCCACAGGTGAAAGGGCAGCTGCGCCGACTTGGTAAAGACCGCCAGGAGGAAAAAGGCCAGCGCGGGCGTGAAGTAGGAGCTCCCCCGCAAGGCGTCCGCGTCGAGGCCGGAGAGGTAGAGACTGCCCCCGCCCAGACTCATCAGGATCACGCTGACTAAGAGCGCCAGCCCGCCCGAGGCGGTGACGAGCAGGGCCTTGGTGGCGCCGTCTTGCGAGGCGGGGCGCTGGTGCCAGAAGCCGATGAGCAAAAAGGAGGTGATCGAGGTGAGCTCCCAGAAGGCGAAGAGCGCGATCAGGTTGTCCGCCAGGACGAGCCCGAGCATGGCCCCGCCAAAGAGGAGCAGGTAAGCGTAGAAGCGGCCGTGCTTTTCTCTCTCGCCGAGGTAAGCCGAGGCGTAGGCCAGGACGAGCACGCCGATGCCCGCCACCAGCGCGGCGAAGAGGAGCGAGAAGCCGTCCGCCCTGAGACCGATGTCGAGTCCGAGGCCCGGCACCCAGGCCAGGCTCGCCGCCACCGGACTCTCCTCCCTGGCGGCGGGCGCCAGCGTCAAGAGCGCCAAGCCGGGCGCGAAGGCCAAGGCCAAGAGGAGGCCCGCCCTGGCCTTTAGCGCCCGACCGGCGAGCGGCGCGAGGGCGGCGGCGACGAGCGGGGTGAAGACGGCGAGGTGAAGAAGACTCGTCATGAAGCCGTCGTCATGAAGCCGTCGTCATGACGCCGTCGTCATGGCAGCTGGTAGAACGTCATCCTCCGCACGCCGTCCTCATTCGACGAAGCGGGCGGCGAGCTCGATGGTCCGCTGGTAACGCGGCAAGTCGAAGGCGTTGGGGAGGCGGTAGCCGTTCACGAAGACGGTCGGCGTTCCTCGCAGGTCCAAGACCTCGCCGGCCACTCGGGTGGCCGCATTCACCTCGGCCGCGAAGTCGCGGTTGTCGAGACATGCCTGGACCCCCTCCACATTGAGGCCCAGGTCCTCGGCCAGGCGTACGAAGTAGGGATTGGGGTCGCCGAGCCCGCCCCAGGCCTGAAGGCGCTCGAAGAGCGCGTCGTGGTAGTCCCAGAAGGCCTCGGGGTCGTTGGCGGCGGTCACGCACTCGGCCGCCTCGGCGGCGGGCTGGGCGTTGGGGTGAATGCTGGTCAGGGGAAAGTGGTGGTACTCGAAGCGCACGTCGCCTCGCGCCAGGAGCTGGTCCTTGAGGTCCGGCAGGGTCTCGAGCGCGTAGCGCGCGCAAAACGGGCACTGGAAGTCGCTGAACTCGCGGATGACGACGGCCGCGTCCTCGGGGCCGAGCGCGTGACGGGCGGGCGGAAAGAGCGCCTCGGGAACCTCGCTGAGCATGAGGCCGAAGTCCAGCTCGTAGGGCGCTTCGTCGCCGCTGACCTCGAGCTCCAGGGTGTACTCCTCGACGCCGAGCGCCTGCCTGCCCTGTCCTGCGAGCTCGCCCGCCTGCTCGCGCAAAAACTGCGCCACGGGCTCGGCGATGCCCTCGCCGTAAGCGGTGGCCTTGCCGATCAGCGCCGCGGCGAAGTCGATGCCTGCCTCGTCCATCCTTCCCGCGCCGTCCACGCGGTAGAGCAGGCCGCCGCGCTCTTCCAAGCTGAAGCCGAAGCCTGCCGCCTCGTAGCTGCCGTCAGGGTTTTGGCTGACCCCGTAGGCCGCCAAGCCCTCGAGCAGCACGCCGGGTTCAGCGCCGATGGCCGCCGCGGCCAACCCCGTCAACAACCCCGTCAACAACGCGGCCGCCACCAGCAGGCCGCGACCCATCCTTCGCCAAGCAGTCTTCACGGTCTCTCCTCCGTCTTCCAGTCTATACCCTGCCCGCCGCCCCGCGCCCGGACTCGAGAAGGACGTAACGAGCGGTCATAAGCCCATCGACCTGCCGCCCCCGCGCGCCCGGACTCGAGCCTTCGGTCATCCGCACGTCGCTCCCCTCGCGGCCCGCCCGCTATGCTTGGGCAATGCTTCAGCACCTCACGCCCAGGGCCCTGGTCCTGCTCCTTGTCTTTGTCCCCGTCTTTGTCCCCCTCGCCGGGGCCCGCACCCTGCCTCCCTCACTTCCCGCCTCGCTTCCCACCGAGGTCGCCAGCCATCTCGACGCCTTTGTCCTCGAGCGGATGGCGGCCTGGGCCACGCCGGGCCTGTCGCTGGTCGTCGTCTTGGAGGGCGAGGTCGTCTTGAGCCGCGGCTACGGCGTCGCCGACCTCGTGACCGGCGAGCCGATGAGCGAAGACACGCTGGTCATGCTCGGCTCGACCACCAAGGCGATGACGGCCCTGGCGGTGATGCAGCTCGCCGAGGCGGGCAAGCTCGAGCTGGACGCGCCGGTGACGCGCTACCTGCCCTGGTTTGGCGTCGCTGACCCCCGCGGCGCGGACATCACCCTGCGCCACCTCCTCTCGCACTCCTCGGGTTTTCCCTGGGGCACCCTCTTTACCGGCCGCGAGCAGCAAGAGGAGCTCGCGGCCTACGTGCGCTCGCTCGCTGGCGTACGCCTCGAGGCCGCGCCAGGCGAGCGCTACGGCTACTCCAACGACACCTTCACCATCCTCGGCCTGATCGTCCAGGAGGTGGCGGGGGTGCCTTATGAGAGCTATATGCAGGACAACGTCTTCGGCCCCCTGGGGATGACCCGCACCACCTTCGACATGGCCCTGGCCGAGCGTCGCGGCCTGGCCGCGGGCCACCGCAACGAGTACGGCGCCGCCGCCCCCTACAGCCTCCCCTACACCGACAGCGAAAACCCCGCCGGCAAGCTGATGACGAGCAGCAGCGACCTGGGCAATTACCTCATCATGCTGCTCGGCGGCGGGGTTTTTAGAGGAACCCGGGTCCTCTCCGAGCGTTCGCTGGCCGAGATGTGGACGCCGGTGGTGCCGGCGGATGACGGGCTGTCCTACGGCCTGGCCTGGTACCTCGGCGACTTCGGCGACTTCGGGGCGACGGGCTTCGTGACGCATCCCGGCAGCACGGGAACGAGCGGCTCGAGGTTCACGCTGGTGCCGGGGGCGGGTCTGGGCGTCGGCGTCATCAGCAACGTCTCGAGGCCCAGCGATCCGCGCGAGGAGATCACCTGGAGTATCACCCTGGCGACCCTCCTCTTCGGTGACGCCCCTTTCGAGGCCCCGCCCACGCCGGAGCCCGTGCCCCTGATGATCGATCCGGCGGTGCGGGCGGCGCTCGTCGGCGAGTACGGTTCGGCCGCCGGACCGGTGCGCATCTTCGAAGAGGGCGACCGGCTCCTGGGCTCGGTCGCCGGTTACGACTTTGCGCTCGAGCCCATGAGCGACAGCCTCTTTGTCCTGCGCAGCGACGCCGAGCGGCTCGACGGCCTTACGCTCGAGTTCCTGCCCGCCAACCCGCGCGCGCAAGACTGGCTGGCGGGGGACGACCGCTTGGCGCTGATGGGGCAGTGGTTCGCCTTCAGGAGCGAGTAGCTCTTGCTGGGGTTGAAGAGGCAGCTCGGAGGAAGAACCCAGGAAGAACGGTCATACCCAGAGCCCCGTAAGAACAATAAGAACACCTCTTTTACGACAAGTTCTTTTTGGCGGAACGCGTGCGCCTCGTAGACGAATGGGTCATACGGCTTGGCGATGAGGGCGTACGGACGGTTCTGGCCCTCTAGCACGAGCAACAAGAAACCGCAGCAGGTTTGCCTGCTGCGGTTTCTTGTGTGCGCGCTTAGCCGTGGCTGATGCTGATCTTTCTCGCGCGCGCTTCCGCGACCTTGGGCATGGTCAGGACCAAGAGGCCGTCGTTGACCCTCGCCTCGATCTTGTCGGCCTCGACCGCCGAGGGCAGGGTGACGCCGCGGCTAAACTGACCGCGCGGGATGCTCTGCAGCCAGTAGCGGCGTTGTCCGCCGTTTTGCCCTTCGCCGCTGCTGTCGCCGTGGTCGGGCAGGTTGCCGCGGATGCTCAGCTGGCAGCCTTCGATGCTGATGTCGAGGTCATCGATCCTGACGCCGGGCACCGCCATCTCGAGGACGAGATCGCCTTCGGTCTCATAGATGTCGACCGGGTAGCTGGTGCTGGCGCCGACTTGACCCAGCATGGGCGAGGCCGTCTGGCTCATGAGCCGCTCAACGTCACCGAAGAGGTCGCCGAAGTTGCCGAGATCCCAGCCTTGCATGGGGCTAGGTACCGAACGATTGCGCCGAACAAGTGCCATCTTGAAACCTCCTTGAGTGATGTTTCCGGCCGAAGGCTTACCTCCGGCCTTACAGCTGCCATTATAAAATATGAGTCCTCTCCTGTCAATATAGGTGACTGCTCGTGCTAAGGCTGCTGGTGCATGCAGAGCGGCACCGAACGGGTCAAGGTCTCCTTGACTGTCCGCTGGACATCCTCTCGCGCGGCGGGATCTGAACTCAGGGGCAAACCCTGCTTTTGTGTCGGCAGGCTGCTATCAGGCTGCTATCAGGCTGCTAGGTCGTCTCGAGTTCCGTCAGGACCTCGCGCAGGTGCCTCGCGCTCTCGCGCACCTCCGCCGCGCCGCCCAGGATCTCGAGGCAGGCCGTGCCTCCAAAGTCGCGCAGGAAGGGTGCGTAGCGGCGGTAGTCGATGCTGCCCCTGGTGGTCGGCCAGTGCCGGTCGGCCGCGCCGTCGTTGTTGTGCAGGTGCAAGTGGATGATGCTCTTGCCAAGGGTCTCGATATAGCGCTCTATCAGGTCCTCGCCGCGCCTTTCCTCGGGGCGCCAGGGCTGGCGCGACTCGACGGAGGCGTGGCCGAAGTCGAGGCAGTTGCCAAAACCCGCTCGCTCCGTCAGCGCCTGGAGGGCCTCGGGCTCGCGGACGAGGTCGTTGGCCTCGAGCGCCAGGTTCTCGAGCGCCACCGGCACCGCCGGGTTCGCCAGCTCGTTCAAAGAAGCATGAACCGCGCTCTGGGCGATCTCGTCGGCCAGCGGATGGCGGTAGTAGTGGCGGCCGCTGTGGAGGACCGCGCAAGAAGCGCCTATCTCGGCGGCGTAGTCGAGGCCGCGCTGGCTGCGCGCCACCGAGGTGGCGCGGGCGGCGGGGACGAGCGAAGCCAGGTTGAGATCGATATAGGAGAGGTGGACGGTGGTGCCGACGCCGGTGGCGCGCGAGAGCTCCCTCACCCGCTTGACGGTTTGCAGGTGGGAGGCGATCTCCCGCAGGTCGAAGCCGAGCTCGACGAAGTCGAGCGCGATCTCGTCGGCGAGCCGAAAGGCCTCGTCCAGGTCCAGGATAAAGGCCGTTGCGGGCGAGAAGCCGAGCTTCATGCGGGCCTCACCGCGGGCAGCCTCACTCTAGGGCCCGGCGCTGCGCCTCGTCGAGCGCCTCCTGGGCGGGCACCCCACCCTTGAGCGCGCGCTCGAGCGCCTCCTCCAGATATTGCCGCCACAGGTTGAACTCGGGGTTGGTGGAGCGGGGAACGGCGTGCTCGAGCTGCGTTAGGGCGGCGCGGCGGTTGGGATCCTCGGCGTACCAGGGCTCCAGGAGCGGCAAGGCCGAGCGGCGCACCGGGATGTAGAAGGAGGCCTCGACCCAGGTTTGCAGGTTCTCGGGCGCCATCAGAAACTCCCAGAAGGCGAAGGCGCCGCGCTTTTCCCCTTCGGGCGCGGCGCGCATGACCACGAGCTGCGCGCCGCCCAGGGGCACCGACAGGTCGCCGCCCGTGGGAATGGGCGCCGCCGCGATGTCGAAGGCCACCGCGTAGCGCTGGGCGTCGGGCCAGTTGGCGATCGAAGCGAAGATCATCATGCCCCTGGTGCGCACCATGTCGAGCAGCGCGAAGGTCACCTCGGAGAGGCTGCGGGGAATGGCCTGGCGCCGCTCGACCAGACCCTGGACCATGGCCAGGGCCGCGACGGCCTCGGGCGAATTGAGGTTGGGCCGACCGTCCTCGGTGACGAGCCGGCCGCCCCTGGTGTTGACCATCGCCTCGAAGGTCCAGGACTCGGCCACGGCGACGAAGCCCTGGGTCTGGCGGGTGGTCATGCGCGCCGCGGCCGTCTCGAACTCCGCCCAGGTGCTGGGCGCGCTGACGCCGCGCTGGCGAAAGGCCGTGGCGTTATAGAAGAGCACCGGCGTCGACGAGTTCCAGGGCAGGCCGTAGCGCGCGCCGCCGACCTCGCCGTAGGCCCAGAGGCCGGGGAAGAAGTCCGTGACCATCTCGTCGGGCAGTTCCGCCACCCAGCCGGAGAGGTCTTCCAGGGCACCATCGGCCGCGAGCCTGGGAAAAAAGGCTATCTCCGCCTGGTAGAGCGCCGGCACGCTGCCGCTGCTCGCCGCCGCTAAGATGCGCGGCTGCGCCTCGGCGTAGGAGCCGACGTAGCGCGGCACCACCCGGTACTCCGCCTGCGCGGCGTTAAAGGCGTCGGCCAGGGCCTGCACCGTCTCTTCACCCGACTGCATTGAATGCCAGAACTCGAGGCCGACCTGTCCCTGGGCTACCAGCGCCAGGCTCAGGAGCGCTGTCATCACTGCACCTTTCATCACTGCACCTTTCATCACTGCACCTTTCATCGTTCTCCTTTATCGTGATCCGTCGCGAGCGACCCACCCGCCACGCGCCGCCTGAAAGTCTATAAAAGTCTAGTTGTGCGCTGTCATCGCAGTATTATCGCAGCATTATAGCCCACGCCGCTGCCTTGGGCCGCTACCTGAACGAGCTTTCGAAAACCGCGACGATGCGCTTTTCAAAAATGATATAGAGAATGAAAATCGGCAGGGTGGTGACGAAGGCCGCCGCGCCCAACAGCCCCCAGTCGAGCGGGCGGTTGCGCAGGAGTTCGGTCAAGAAGACCTGCACCGTCCACAGCTCGCGGTCGCCCGCCATCACCCGTGGGTAGAGCACCAGGTTCCAGTGGGCGGCAAAGGCGAGGACGGCGGTGGCGGCGAGTTCGGGGCGCAAGAGCGGCGCGACGATGCGGGCCACGATGGTCAGCTCGCCCGCGCCGTCTAGCCGCGCCGCCTCGACGAGCTCCCAGGGCAGGCGCTTGAGCGACTGGGAGAGCAAGAAGATGACCAGCGGGCTGGCCAGAAAGGGCAGGACGAGCACCCAGAGCGTATCCAACAGGCCGAGCGCCTGGAGTTGGCGGTAGAGGGGCACGAGCAGGAGCTCGAGCGGCAAGACCAGGACGAAGAGCACCAGGCCGAGGAGGGGAAAACCCGAGCGGATGGCGTAGGCGGCGCCGAGGCCGAAGACGAGCTGGCCCAAGACGGTGAGCCCGGTCGCCACGAGCGACACGCCCATCGCCCGCCAGATGCCCGTGCCCGCCAAGTCGGCGAAGTTGGCGAGGCTAAAGCCCGTCGGCCTGAGGCTGGCGAAGAACACCGCCTCGGGCGGCAGGAAGGCGGCGTAGAGCAGCCACAGGAGCGGCAGGGCCACGAACAGGCAGAAGACGGCGGTGAGCAGGCGGCTGAAGAGCATCACAGGACCCTCATCACAGGGCCTCGCCCGCCCGGCCCGCCAGCCGCGCCTGAATGAGCACCACGGCGAGGGTGAGCAGCAAGATGGCGATGGTCAGGGCCGCGCCGTAGCCGAGCTGAAAGCGCTCGAAGGCGGTCTCATAGAGGTAGTAGCCGAGCACCCGGGTGCTGCCGAAGGGCCCGCCCCGGGTGAGCAGGAAGACGGCGGTGTAGGACTGGATCGAGAAGATGGTGCCGAGCACGGTGAGAAAGAGCAGCGTGGGTTTTAGGAGGGGCGCGACGATGAGCCGCCGCACCTGCGCCTCGCTGGCGCCGTCCACCCGGGCGGCCTCCTTGACCGCCTCGGGGATGCCCTTCAAGGCGGCCGACACCACCAGGACGCCGTAGCCGGTGTAGAGCCAGAGGGTAAACAGCACCACGTAGACGAGCGCCGCCCAGGGCTCGCTGCTCCAGGGCAGGGCCAGGCCGGTGAGCTCGCGCAGCAGGCCGTAGTCGGGGTTGTAGAGGAGGTACCAGGCGACCGCCGAGCCGCCTATGGTGGTGAGGCCCGGCAAAAAGAGCAACGCCTTGATGAAGCGCTCGAGGCGCAAGCCTTGGATGGCCGTGGCGATGGTGTAGGAGAGGCCGACAAAGAGCGGCAGGGTCAGCGCGGCAAAGACCAGGGTGACACGGAACGATTCCCAAAGCGCGCGGTCTCCA
>JALZLY010000103.1 GCA_030858465.1 Deinococcota bacterium | reverse complement strand
GGAGGCGCAGGGCCTCCTCGACGCCGTACTCGTCCATGCCGTCGATGACGAAGCTGACCCCGTCCAGATCGACGCCGTCCGCGGAGGCGCGGATGCGCGCCTCGGCGTCGGGAACTTGTTTGATGATGGAAATGATCTTCATGCTTTCTCCTAAACCGCCAAAATCTGCAAGCCGTCAATGCGTTCGAACTCACCGGTATTGCCTGTCACGACAGCAAAACCATGATGTAGCGCCGTGGCAGCGATGATGAGATCATGTGCCCCAATGATTTGGCCTTTGCGTTTGAGTGAGGCATAGAGCTGTGCGTGAAGGCGAGCGCTCTCGCGGGTAAAGTCGAGCACCTCAAAGCGCGCAAGCGCAGCTTCCACAAAGGCTGCGCGTTTCACAAGCCTGGCTCGGTATCGGCATAATGAATGCCGACGAGGAGCTCAGACACCGTGATGGCGCTGATAAAGGCGTCCCCATAGTCACGGTAGCGCCTGAAATCGACGCCTTGGCCGCCGCGCTCAAGTGCGATGAGGACGCTGGTATCGAGAACTACTCCCAAGGCGAAGGATCTAAAGGCAACTCGCGGCGAACCGACATGACATCTTCCGCAAAGGCCTCCGCATCGTCGCCCAGTTTTGGCAGCGAGGCAAAAAAGTCGTTGAGCTCTTCAACGCGCAGCGTCCTCGTCGGCCCAGCCGGCACGATGCGGGCGACGACTTTGTCGCCGCGCTCGAGCTCGACACTAAGCCCTTGTTCATAGACGCGCTCGAGGAGGTCGGAGAAGTTCCTCGCCGCGTCGGCCACGTTGATCCGCTCCATAAGGACAGCGTATCACGGAATCTGTCTTTTTGGAATAGGTGTACCATCGCCCGATTCTTATCGTCCGCGCACGACAGAACTTGCGAAAAGGGACTCCTGAAAGGCCACCGCCTCCATAATCTCGGCGTCCGACGGCGCGAGGTCTTCGAAGCGGGCTGCCTCGAGCCGAGCGGCCGGTCGGTCACGAGCGTCACCTCACGGCCGAGCGAGGTCCTAGCCGGCTCGAGCGACCGCGCCACGGTCATTTGACGAGTCCGCGCGCGATGATCAGCCGCTGGATCTCGTTGGTGCCCTCGTAGATCTGGTTGAGTTTCACGTCTCTGAGGAGCTTTTCGACGGGGTACTCGCTGACGTAGCCGTAGCCGCCGTGGATCTGGATAGCCTCATTGGCGGCGGCAAAGGCCACGTCCGAGGCATAGGCCTTGGCGATAGCCGAGGCCTCGCTGTGCGGCTGGCCGGTGTCGACCAGCCAGGCGGCGTGGTAGGTCTGCCAGCGGGCGGTCTCGACGGCTATTTTCATGTCGGCCAGCTTGAACTGGATGGCCTGGTGCTGGTTGATGGGCTTGCCGAAGGTGCGGCGCTCGCCGGCGTAGCGAACAGACTCCTCGAGCGCCCGGCGGGCCACGCCGACCGAGCCCGCCGCGACCGGGACGCGCGTCCTGTCGAGCGTCCTCATGGCGATGGCGAAGCCGTCGCCGGGCTCGCCCAGGACGTTCTCTTCGGGCACCCGCACCTCGTCCAAGACGAGCTCGGCGGTGTGGGTGGCACGCTGGCCCATCTTGCCGTGAATCTTCTGGTGAGCCAAGCCCTTGGCGCCCCCTTCGACGACGACGGCGAGCGTGCCCTTGTGCCTGCTTTCGGGATCGAAGCTGGCGAAGACCACGGTCAGGTCGGCGAGGCCGCCGTTGGAGATCCACATCTTGCTGCCCGAGAGAACCCAGTCGCCGCCGTCTTTGCGCGCCCGCGTCTTCATGGCGCCGGCGTCCGAGCCGTTGTCGGCCTCGGAGAGGGCGAAGGCGGCGAGCTTGGGGCCGGCCAGGAGGGGCCGCAGAAAGCGCTCCTTCTGCGCGTCGCTGGCCGCCAGCATGATCGGCGTCAGGCCCAGCTCGGAGGCCATCAGGATGGCATAGATGCCCATGCAGCCGTAGCCCAGCTCCTCGCCGATGACGGCCTCGTCGAGCATGCCCAGACCGAGGCCGCCCAGGCTCTCGGGGATGATGGTGTTCAAGAGGCCGAGGTCAAAGGCCTGCGCGACGATGCCCTCGGGATAGGACTCATCGCGGTCGAACTCGGCGGCGTTGGGAATGATCACCTCGCGGGCGAACTGCCGCGCCAGGGCCTGGATCTGCCGCTGCTCGGCACTGAGGCTGAAGTCGATCATCCGTTCCCCCGGTAGAGTTCCCGGCCGATCACCAGGCGCTGGATCTCGCTGGTGCCCTCGTAGATTTCGGTCACGCGGGCGTCCCTGAACAGGCGCTCGACGGGGTAGTCCGCCGAGTAGCCGTAGCCGCCGAAGACCTGGACCGCGCCGTGGGTTATAGAAGACGCCGCCTCGGAGGCGAAGAGCTTGGCCATCGCGGCCTCCTGAGTCACCCGCGCGCCCTGGTCCTTGAAAGAGGCGGCGCGCCAGGTGAGCAGCCGCGCGGCGTCCAGGCGCGTGGCCATGTCGGCCAGTTTGAAGAGGACGCCCTGAAAGTCGCGGATGGGCCGGCCAAAGGCCTCGCGCTCGGCCGCGTAGTCCCGCGCCGCCGCGAAGGCCGCCCGGGCGATGCCCACCGCCTGCGCCGCGATGCCGATGCGGCCCGAGTCGAGGCTGGACATGGCGAGGCTGAAGCCCTCGCCCTCGGCGCCTAGGAGCGCCTCGTCGGGGACGAAGCAGCTTTCGAGGGTCAGCGAGGTGGTGATGGCGGCGTGCTGGCCCATCTTGCGCTCGGCTTTGCCGAAGCTCATGCCCTCAGCGCCCTTCTCGACGACAAAGGCCGAGATGCCGCGCGCCCCCGCCGCCGGGTCGGTCTTGGCCATCACCATGTAGACCTGCGCCTCGCCGCCCGAGGTGATCCAGGCCTTGGTGCCGTTTAGCAGCCAGCCGCCCTCTACCCGCTGGGCTCGAGCCTTCATCGCCGCCGCGTCCGAGCCGCAGTGGGGCTCGGAGAGGCAAAACGAGCCGATCCACTCGCCCGAGGCGAGCCTGGGCAGATAGCGTGTCTTCTGTTCCTCGCTGCCGCGCATGAGCAGCATGATCTGCGGCAGGCCGTTGGTCACGCTCATGATAGTGGCGTGAGCAGCGTCCGCCGCCGCGACCTCCTCCAAGAGAACCGCGTAGGCAAGGCAGCCGAGCCCGGCACCGCCGTAATCCTCGGGGGTCATGATGCCCAGGAGCCCAAGCTCGCCCATCTTGCCCAGCGTCTCCCAGGGAAAGCGGGGCTCCCGGTCGAGCTCCGCGGCGCGGGGCGCGATCTCGCCGCGGGCAAAGTCGCGCACCGCGCGCTGCATGTCCTTTAGGTCTTCGGGTAGTTTGAAAGTCACCGCCAGCCCTTTCCGGTCTAGTCCGTAGACCAGGATAGCAAGGGGTCGCACGGCGCACCGTGTTGTACCGTGTTGTATCCCGGTCTTCTGGTCTTCCGGGTTGGAGTCCGGTTCTGCTGTCTGCCTTTGCCTTGTGGTGTGTCGAGAACTTCGCTAAGCTGAGCTCATGGCCATTCTCAACTCGCTAGAGGACATCAAGAGGGTGCTCGAAGGGGCTCAGACCATCGCCGTGCTCGGCGCCAACCCCAAGACGGACCGGCCCGCGCACTACGTCCCCGCCTACCTGCGCTCGCAAGGCTACAGGATTCTGCCCGTCAACTCCGCCCACGAGGGCAAGGAGATGTTCGGCGAGAGGGTGCGCCCCAGGCTGAGCGAGCTGGGCGAGCCCGTCGATATCGTCAACGTCTTTCGGCGCAGCCGGGACGTGCCAGGACACCTGGACGACATCCTGGCGATGTCGCCCAAGCCCAAGGTGGTGTGGCTACAGTTGGGCATCCAGAGCGACGAGGCGGCGGCGGCCTTGACCGAGGCCGGCATCGCCGTCGTCCAGAACCGCTGCCTGCTCGTCGACCACCGCACGCTCCTCTAGGCGCTCGTGAGGCTCTCGCTCGGCTACTCGCCCTGCCCCAACGACTGCTTCATCTTCTACGCGCTGGCCCACGGCAAGGTGGCGCCCGAGCTCGGCTGGGACGTTGCCCTCGAGGACGTGGAGACGCTCAACAAGCTGGCCCGGGAGAGGGCGCTCGAGGTCTCGAAGGTCTCCTACAGCGCCTACGGCCAGGTCATGGACGACTACGTCATGCTGCGCCCTGGCGGCGCGCTCGGGCGTGGCGTCGGCCCGCTGCTGGTGTCGAAAGAGCCGCTGGGCTCGCTCAGCGGCAGGCGCGTCGCGGTTCCCGGCGGCCTGACCACCGCCAACCTGCTCCTGCAGCTCTGGCAGGAGCCTCCGCTCGAGACCTACGAGCTGCGCTACGACCTGATCATGCCCGCCGTGGCCCGCGGCGAGGCCGACGCCGGGCTCATCATCCACGAGTCGCGCTTCACCTATCCCGACTACGGCCTGCGCCAGGTCCTGGACCTGGGCGAGTGGTGGCAAGAGGAGACGGGCCTGCCGCTGCCGCTGGGCGGCATCATGGCGAAGCGCTCGCTCGGCCCGGAACTGCTGGGGCGCCTCGGCGAGGCCGTCCGCGCCTCGCTTCATTACGCCTATGCCCACCGCGCCGAGGCCCAACCCTATATCGCCGCCCACGCCCAGGAGCTGGACCCCAAGGTGATGCAGCGTCACATCGACCTCTACGTCAACCCCTACAGCGAGGACGTCGGCGAGGACGGCGAGCGGGCGGTGGCGGAACTGTTCCGCCGGGCGCGGGCCAGAGGGCTGATGCCGCCCGCCTCTCACCGCCTCTTCGTTTAGCCACCCTGGCGGCGCCGCGGTACACTGGGCTGGTGACGCAGCTATGGAGGATGTGGCAGGTCTCGAGCCGGCCCAAAGGCTTTTTGAAGAGCTGGAAAGCGAGCCGCCCCGGGTGCTCCTCTCACTCGGCGTCGCACTCCTCAGCTACCTGACGGGCGCCTTTGGCTTCGCCCTGGCCTTTTTGCGGCTCACCGCCTCCGACGCGGCCCTGCCCGTGTTGCTCATCGCCGCGCTGGCGGGCAGCCTTCACCTGCTCTTCTTGTGGAGTGTCGGCGGCTTTCTGTTGCAGATTCCCGCCGAGCTCGAGGGCCGAGCCTGGGAGGTGGCGGGCTGGAGCTGGAGCCCGCTGCTCTTTATCGGCCTGGCCGCCTTGCCGCTCGCTCTCTTGCTGCCCTTTTTGGCCGTGGTCCTCATCTTCGCCGGCTTTCTCATCTGGCATTCCCTCGTCGTCAACACCGCCTTGCAGGCGCTCGTGCCCGGCCGGGTCAACCGCACCTTCGCCAGCTCCTTCCTGGTGCTCTTCGGCCTGCCCATAGCGATCGTCACCCTCGGCATCTACGCGGTCGGCGCGCTCTGAGTTATAGCCGCTCCGCGGGCGGCTCGAGGCGAGTACCAGGCGTTCTCCGCCTTGCACCTGCCCAGCGAACGGGAATCGCCCTGACGGACTGTGGTTTAATTGACCAGCGCCGTCACAACGCCGGGTCACAACGCCGGGTCACAACGCGAGGTCAGCATGCCGCGGATTTTCGACAACATAGACTTGCACCTTCTGCCAAGCCTCAAGAACAGCCTGGGGGCCTCTGTCCGCGCCGACTTTTGCGTCGGCTACTTCAACCTGCGCGGCTGGAAGCAGGTCGCTACTTGCATCGAAGCCTGGTCCGGCGAGGAGGGCAACCGCTGCCGCCTGCTCGTCGGCATGCAGCGCTCGCCGCAGGACGAGGTGCGCGAACTGTTCAGCTTGGTGGGCGAAGACGGCGGCGTGAGCAACCAGGTCGCCGTGCGCCTCAAGAAGAGGCTGGCCGAAGAGTTTCGCCGGCAGCTGACCATCGGCGCGCCCACCAACGAAGACGAGGCGGGGCTGCGCCGGCTGGCGGCTCAGCTCAGGGACAAAAAACTTGTCGTCAAGCTCTTTTTGCGCCACCCCCTGCACGCCAAGCTCTACCTGCTCTTTCGCGACGACTACGACAACCCCGTCACCGGCTACCTGGGCAGCAGCAACCTGACCTTTTCTGGGCTCTCCGGCAACGGCGAGCTCAACGTGGACGTGCTCGACCACGACGCCACCGACAAGCTCGCGAGATGGTTCGAGGACCGCTGGGAGGACAAGTTTTGCCTAGACATCTCAGCCGATCTCATAGGGATCATCGAGGAGAGCTGGGCGCGCGAGGCGCTCGTCCCGCCCTACAGCATCTACCTCAAGATGGCCTACCACCTCTCGCAAGAGGCCAGAGAAGGCTTGCGCGCGTTCGACATCCCGAGCGCATTCAAGCTCTTTGCCTACCAGAGCGCCGCCGTGAAAATCGCCGCGCACCACCTCGAGAAGCGTGGCGGCGTGCTGATTGGCGACGTGGTCGGCCTCGGCAAGACGATTATGGCCACCGCGCTGGCGAAAATCTTCGAGGAGTCGCAGTTTACGAGCACCCTCATCCTCTGCCCCAAGAACCTCCAGAAGATGTGGCAGGGCTACGTGGACCGCTACGGCCTCCACGCCAAGGTCATGCCGATGAGCGTGGTGCAGTCGCAGCTTGCCGACGTTCCGGCGCGCTTTCGCCTCGTCCTCATCGACGAGAGCCACAACCTCCGCAACCGCGAGACGAGGCGCTACGCCGCCATCGCCGAATACATCCGGCAATCGGGCAGCAAGGTCATCTTGCTCTCCGCTACGCCCTACAACAAGGGTTACCACGACCTCTCCAACCAGCTAAGGCTCTTTGTCGCCGAGGACGCCGATTTGGGCATCCGCCCCGAGGCCTACCTGCGTGGGCTCGGCGGCGAGATGGCCTTTCGCGTCAAACACAGCAACACCCCGGTAAGGTCGCTCGCCGCCTTTGAGTGGAGCGAGCACCAGGGCGACTGGCGCGAGCTGATGCGCCTCTATCTGGTGCGGCGCACCCGCACCTTTATCAAGGAAAACTACGCCAAGGTGGACGAAACAGGCAGGCGCTACTTGACCTATCCTGAGGGTGGGCGCGCCTACTTCCCCGACCGTCTACCCAAAACCGTCACCTTCGCGCTGGACAGCGACGACCCCGGCGACCAGTACGCCCGCCTCTACGCCGAACGGGTGGTAGACATCGTGGGCCGCCTCGCACTACCGCGCTACGGCTTGGGCAACTACATAGCCGAGCAGCCTCGAACGCCCGCCGACCCCGACGAGGCCAAACTCCTTCAGAACCTCTCCCGCGCGGGCAAGCGGCTCATGGGCTTTTCGCGCACTAACCTCTTTAAGCGGCTCGAGAGCAGCGGGGCGGCCTTTTTGCTGTCGGTCGAGCGCCACATCCTGCGCAACCACATCTACATCCACGCCATCGAGAACGGCTTAGCGCTCCCCATCGGCACGCAAGACGCCGGGCTTCTTGACACCCGCTTCGAGGACGAAGACGCCTTCTTCGCCAGCGACGAGAGCGGTGAAGCCCCCGAAGAGAAGCTGCTGACGCACAGCGAAGCGGCGTTTAGAGATCGCGCCGCCGAAGTCTACGCCGCCTATAGGGGCGCCGCCAAGCGCCGTTTCAAGTGGCTCCGGCCCGACCTCTTCGAGCCGGGCTTGCTCGAGCACCTCCGCGGCGACGCCGCAGGGCTCATGGGTATCCTCCGTCTCGCCGGGTCGTGGCAACCGAGCGAGGACGCCAAACTCGACGAACTCGTCAAGCTCTTGCGGGCTCATAGCAGCGAGAAGGTGCTCGTCTTCAGCCAGTTCGCCGACACGGTGCGCTATCTGGAGAGCCAGCTCAAGGCGAGAGGCATTGAGAAGCTCGCAGGCGTCACCGGCGGCTCGAGCGACCCCACCGCGCTCGCCTGGCGCTTTTCTCCCCAGAGCAACGGGGCCAGGGTTCTCCCGGACGACGAGCTGCGCGTGCTCATCGCCACCGACGTTCTCTCCGAGGGACAAAACCTCCAAGACGCCTTCGTCGTCGTCAACTACGACCTCCCCTGGGCCATCATCCGCCTCATCCAGCGCGCCGGGCGGGTAGACCGCATCGGGCAGAAGGCCCGCACCATCCTCCTCTACACCTTCTTGCCCGCCGAGGGGGTCGAGCGCATCATCCGCCTGAGAACGCGGGTCGCGCAGCGCCTCGAGGAGAACGCCGAGGTCGTCGGCACCGACGAGAGCTTTTTCGAAGACATGACGACGGGCGTAGGGGCGCAAGGCCTTGCGCCCCTACAAGACCTCTACAACGAAAAAGCGGGGCTTTTGGACGACGAGCCCGACAGCGAGGTGGACTTAGCGTCGCAGGCCTACCAGATTTGGCAGAACGCCTTGGAGAGAGACCCCGGCCTTGAAAAGCGCATTCAGGAGATGCCCAACGTCGTCTTCTCGACCCGCGCCCATACCGCCACGCCCGACCGGCCCGGCGGCGTGCTCGTCTACTTGCAGACCAGTGAGGGCAACGACGCGCTCGCTTGGCTAGACGACCATGGAAACGCCGTCACCGAGTCGCAGTTCGCCATCCTCAAAGCCGCCGAGTGCGCGCCGGACACCCCCGCCTTGCCGCGCAGAGGCGACCACCACGCGCTCGTCAAAAGGGGCGTGGAGGTGCTCGTGGAGGAAAACCGCTCGGTGGGGGGTCAGTTGGGGCGGCCCTCCGGCGCCCGTTATAAGACCTATGAGCGGCTCAAGCGTTACCACGAAGAGGTAGGGGCGCAAGGCCTTGCGCCCCTACAGAACCTTGCGCCCCTACAGAGCGCCCTCGAGGAAATCTACAAGTACCCCCTCTACCCTTTCGCCA
This sequence comes from Deinococcota bacterium, assembly GCA_030858465.1. Taxonomy (NCBI): domain Bacteria; kingdom Thermotogati; phylum Deinococcota; species Deinococcota bacterium. Next base: position 863 of record JALZLY010000103.1, on the reverse strand, counting down.
CCGACCTCTTGAACCGCAAGCTGCGCAGCGGCGCCAATGACCGCGAGCTGGCCGAGCTGGTGATTGCCCTGCGCGAGGACGACCGGCTCTGCATCGTTCACGAGGAGGACCAAGCGAGGGAGCCCACCATCGTCTGTTCGATGGGCTTGGTTGGAGGTAAGGAATGAGCATTCACGAACGGGCGCGCGGCTATTTGACCGCCTTCGAGTTTAAAGACATGTTCGTCGAGGAACTGGGCTGGAACCCGCCGCCGTCCTTGGCGCGCCTAAGGACCGCCCTGTTCGACGGGATGAGCCCTCGAGCGGTCGCCGAACTCGCTGGCGTGATGGTCTTTGAAGTGACCTCGGAAGAAGCGCTGAGCGACGCCAAGCTGCGCAAGGAGGTTCACAAAGAGGTCGAGAAGCAACACCTCGAGCACCTCCTCATCTTCGTGGACACAGAACGCAGCCGCAGCCTCTGGTCGTGGGTCAAGCGCGAAGGAAGCAAAACCTTCCCCCGCGAACAACCGTTCGTCAAAGGGCAACCCGGCGACCTCTTGCTCTCTAAGCTCTCCAGCCTCGTCTTCGACCTCAAGGACTTCGACGACGAGGGCAACATCTCGGTCGTCAGGGTGGCCAGCCGCCTCAAGGACGCCCTCGACGTGGAGCGCACCACCAAGAAGTTCTATCGCGAGTTTCAAGAGCAGCACCTGGCGTTTTTAGAGCTGATTGAGGGCATCCCCGGCGAGAGGGAGCGCCGCTGGTACGCCTCGGTGCTCTTGAACCGGCTCATGTTCATCTACTTTTTGCAGCGCAAGGGCTTTGTGGACGGCGGCAAGACGCATTACCTTCAGGACAAGCTCGAGCTCATGAAGCAAGGGGGCA
>JALZLY010000102.1 GCA_030858465.1 Deinococcota bacterium | reverse complement strand
CAGCCTTCTTGTACAATACTTTTGCCGGTTTGGATTCGCCCGTCGTGGAATTTGAGAGCTGAAAAATGGATACCTTCTATGCCGATCTGGCAACCGTAGAGAACTTTTCGGATATTACCGATCCCGGCAGGTACGTAGCCGTCCCAGCCGAGTGGTACGTCGTCGTAGCCGACGTCAAGGGCTCAACCGAGGCGCTCCTCGCCGGGCGCTACAAGCAGGTGAATATGGTGGGCGCCGCGGTTATCGTCGCCCTTTTAAATATCGCCGGAAAGATTGAAATCCCCTTTATCTTTGGTGGCGACGGCGCCATCCTGCTGATCCCGCCGTCGCTGCTAGCTCCGGCGGAGACCGCCCTGCTGGGCGTCCAGGCGCTGGCACGGCGCGAGTTCGAGCTGGACTTGCGGGTTGGGCTGGTGCCGGTTGCCAGCCTGCTGGCAGTCCACCCGCTAGACGTTGCCAAGTTCAAGGTGTCGGACAACTATGTCCAGGCCATGTTCACCGGGGGCGGGCTTCTCCATGCCGAAGAGCTCGTCAAGAATCCTGCCACGGCCGAACGCTACGCGGTCGACGATGACGGCAGCGGCGCGGAGGCTGACCTGAGCGGGTTGGAGTGTCGCTGGCGTGACATCGCCAGCAAGTATGGGGAAACCGTCAGCCTGCTGATTCTGGCTACCACCGGGCTGCCGGAAGATGACAATGCGCTCTACCGTGAGGTTCTTAGCGAAATAGCCCGCTGCTATGGAGCGGACGCCGATCATCATCCCATCGCCTTGGATATGCTCCGACCCTCGTTCAATCCCGAAACGCTGAGCTTCGAAGCCAAGCTGCGAAGCGGCCCGCGGCCCTTGCGCCGGCAGGTCTATCTGGGAAAGATCTGGCTCCAGAACCTGCTGTTCAAACTGTTTGTCGTGGGCAGGATCGTCACCGGGAAGACCGAATGGGTGCTTTATCCCGCGATGGTGCAGCAGACCGTCGACTACAAGAAGTTTGACGACACCCTGCGGATGGTGATCTCCGGCACCACGCGGCAACGAGAAAGCTTGACCCGGTGGCTTGACGGCAGATACCGGGCGGGCGAGTTGGTCTATGGCCTCCACACCTCCGACCGCGCCATCATGACCTGTCTGGTCTTTGAACGGATGGGTCGCCAGGTGCATTTTGTGGATGGGGCGGATGGCGGCTATACACTGGCGGCTCGAGCCATGAAGAAGCGCCTCCAGGCTAGCGCCCAGCGGCAGGCTGAAGGCGCCGGTCAAGGGAGCGCAAGACAGCAAGTGTAGCGGCGCCTTGATGCTGACGCGCGACGCCTTTGCGGACCGCGGCTGAGCGTGAGACCATCGCAGGTCGATGAGCAAGGACCATGGAGACGGCCGGACCAGGTCTCCTCCTGACTCCTGTTATCCTGTCCTCATGAAAGCGATAGCACTAGACGCGATGGGCGGCGACCAGGCGCCGGCGGCGACCGTGCAGGGCGCGCTGCTGGCGGCCGGTGAGGGCATCCCCGTGGTCTTGGTGGGCGACCGCGAGAGGATCGAAGCCGAGCTCGAGGGCAAGAACACCGAGGCGCTGCCCCTGCGTGTCCACCACGCGAGCGACGTCATCACCATGGAGGATCACGCCAGCGAGGTGCGCGGCCGCAAGGACTCGAGCATCGTGCAAGCGGCGCTGCTCGTCAAAAGGGGCGAGGCCTCGGCCTGCGTGTCGATGGGCCACTCGGGCGCGACCATGGCGGCGGCCCTCCTGGGCCTGGGGCGCATCCGCGGCGTCGAGCGGCCGGCTATCTTGACCGACGTGCCCAGCCAAAAGGGCCGGGTGGCGCTCTTGGACGTGGGCGCCAACGCCGAGTGCCGGCCCAGCCATCTCCAGCACTTCGCGGTGATGGGCGCGGCCTACGCGCGCGCCTTTTTCGGCAAGAGCGCGCCCAGCGTGGGGCTGCTCTCGATCGGCGAGGAGCCGCACAAGGGCAACGATCTGGTGATCCGGGCGCACGCGCTCCTGCGCGAGACCGCGGGCATCCGTTTCTACGGCAACGTCGAGGGGCGCGACCTGTTTAGGGGCACGACCGACGTGGTGGTGACCGACGGCTTTACCGGCAACGTGGTCCTCAAGCTGGCCGAGGGCGAGGCCAAGGTGCTCTTCGCCTGGCTGCGCGAGGAGCTCCTCGCGGGCGGCGCCATGACCAGGCTCGGCGCGGCGCTGGTCAAACCGGCGCTGCTCAGGGTGGCGGCTAGGCTCGACCCCGACGAGTACGGCGGCGCGCCGCTGCTGGGCGTGGACGGCTTCGTCTTTATCGGGCACGGCTCGTCGGGGGCGGTGGCGGTCAGGAACGCGCTCAGGACCTCGAGCCGCGCCGTCGAGGTGGGGCTGGTAGAGCGGCTGCGCGGGGACATGGCGGCACTGGCGCAGGAGACCGGGCAGCAGGTGACCGGGCAGCAGGAGACCGGGCGGCAGGAGAGCCGGACCCGAGAGAGCCAAAGCTAGGTGGGGTCATGAACGTGAACTGGCTCGAGAACATCCGGCGAGTCCTCCAGAACGACCCCACGGCGTTTTTGCTGGCGCTCGCCAGCGACGCTTTCCTGACGCTCCTGGTCTTGGCTCTCCTGGGCTTCTTCCTGACGCGCTGGGCGCAGGGTGCCCGCCGCGCCCTGGCCGGCCGCGACTGGGACGAGGCGCGCCGGGAGGGCGAGCAGGCGCGCCTTGCGGTCATCTACCGCTACTTGCACAATACCCTCTTCGCGGGCGCGCTGCTCTTGTTCCTAGGGCTCTTCAGCATGCGCTTCGGGGTGCCGCTCCTGTCGGACATGGCCCTTGGCGTGCGGATCTGGCTGGTCACGGGCGGGGCGGGCCGGATCATCGTCATCGTCCTCGCCGTCGTGGCCGCCAACGCCCTGCTGAGCGTCGCCCGCAGGGCCACCGGGGTGATCGCGCCGGTGAGCGGCCAGCGCTTCGAGCGCCAGGTCGCCCGCGCCGCGACGATTCGCAGCGTGGTCGATTCGACCCTGCAGGTGGTCGTCTCGACGCTGCTCGTCATCTTCGTCTTGAGCCAGCTCGGCGCCGACATCGCGGCGCTGCTGGCCGGGGTGGGCATCTTGGGCCTGGCCATTTCCTTTGGCGCGCAGTCCCTGGTCAAGGACCTGATCACCGGCTTTTTCATCCTGATGGAGGACCAATACGGCGTCGGCGACGTGGTCACGGTGGCGGGGCTGACCGGCCTGGTCGAAGCCATCGGCCTGCGCATCACCACCTTGCGCGACGTCGAGGGCCGCGTCCACATCATCCCCAACGGCCAGATCGACAAGGCCACGGTGATGAGCAAGGACTGGTCGCGCGCCGTGATGGATATCGAGGTCGCCTACCGCACCGACCTCGAGCAGGCCCTCGCGGTTCTGCGCGACGAGGCCGAGCGCTTTGCCGAGGACCCGAACTGGCAGTGGCGCATCCTGGAGCCGCCCGAGGTCTTGGGCGTCGAGATGCTGGGTGCTTCGGGCATCGCCTTGCGCTGCCTCTTCAAGACGCTGCCCAAGGAGCAGTGGAACACCGCCCGTGAATTTCGTAAGCGCATCAAGGCGCGCTTCGACGCCGAAAACATCGAGATCCCCTTTCCGCACCTCACGGTCTACTGGGGCGAGGGTCAGCGGCCCGAGCTGGGCGGCGGCTCGAGAGCCCAGGAATAGCCCATCCCCGCCTTGAGGGGATGAGGCCAGGGGACTTTTGAGCGGGCAGAGTCGTGAGGGCGAAGGCGCCTTTTGTGGGGTCGAAGGCGCGTCAGCGCGCCGCAGGCGGCTCGAGACGAGCCAAGACCCAGCTTATGAAGGCGGGGTCGCCGAGGCCCGTGACGGGAAAAGGCTGCACCCGCGGCGGGGCCACCGCCGGGTCGTAGAACACGAAGTCGAAGAGGTGGATGACGGCGTCGCCCCCCGGCGCTGGCGGCGCGGCGATAAAGTAGGCGAAGCTCGCCTCGTCGATGGTGCCGTCCACGACGCCAGGAATGCCCACCTCGGCGGGTTCGGGGTCGTCCTGATCGAGATGGATGGCGATCCGGCCGGTGCCGATCAGGACCAGGCTGGGCAGCCGCCCCGTCTCCTGGGTGACCAGGCGCCGGGCGTTGGTGAGCGCCGTGTCGACGCTGTCGCCGAGCTCGGGGCTGTCGGGAAGGCCGGTGATGGGCAAGAAGTCGCCTGGGCGCAGAGCGATGAGCGTGGGGCCGACCGCGCCCAGGTCAACGACCGGATTGGCCAGGGTACCGGCGATCTCGGCAACGATGCGGGGCAGGGTCCCGGCCGGCCGGGGCAGCGGAATGTCCAGGATGCGGGCATCGCCGCGGTCTTGCGTCCAGAAGAGCCGGTCGTTCGCACCGGCAAAGGTCTGGCTCAGGTAGAGGCCGCCCGGCAAGACGTTGTCGTCGGCAACGTCCACGATGCGCGGCGCCAAGCCCGGCCCCGGCCGCAGGTCCAGGACCACCACCGAGTTGAGGGCAGTGGGGCTGGCGCAGGCGCCGCGGCTGTCGTTGAGGACCGCGGCGTAGCGACCCGTCGCCGAGACCTGGACATGAACCGGGCAAAAGCTCAGCTCGACGTTTTGCAGGGCGGGCGTCCGGGCGAGCCCAGGACCGAGCTCGAGCGCCGGCCTCGCCTCGACAAAGCCGCTTGGGTCGTTCGGGCTGATGTCCGCGCTGACGAAAAAGCTCAGGAAGGCCGGGCCGCCCAGCACATTGCCCGCCCGGCTCAGGACCACGAGCTCGTCGCGCTCCCGCGGACGGTTGGTGAAGTCGTAGGCGACGGGGGGCGCGGGCAGCGGCCGCTCGCTGCCCGCCAGGACGGCCTGCTCCTGGCAGATGGGGTCAGCTCCGGTGCAGAGCGTCTCCGCGCGCACCAGGGCGACCTTGCCGCCCGCCGCGTCGCTGTAGCCGACCACCAGGAGGACGTCGGGCTGCACCGCGGTGGTACCGGTGCAGCCAGCCAGCCCGAGCAGCAGGAGCCCCAGGGCGCCCAGAGCTATCTTGTTCGCCGGTATGGTTTGAGCCAGTGTCATCTCTTCATCCTACTGTGCCGGGATGAGATCCGCCAGATGGAACCTGGTAGCCAGTGTAGCCAGTCAAGGGCCTACCATTCGTTGGCGTCAACAGGTGCTGTCGCCGTGCTACACTCGAGGCATGCAGCCAGCAGTCAAAGCGTCGCCTATGAGCGTCACCGACTATCTGGCGCTGGAAGAGTTCAGCGCCGTGCGTCACGAGTATGTGGCGGGCGAGCTTTACGCTTTGGCGGGCGCCACGGAGTCCCACAACCGCATCGCCGGAAATATCTTCGGCCATCTCTGGGCGGCGGCGAGGGGGAGTGCATGCCGCGTCTTTATGAGCGATATGAAGCTCCATATCGACCATGGTACAGAGAGCGGTACAGAGAGCCTTTTCTACTACCCGGACGTGATGGTGGTATGCGACTCTGAAGACCGCGAAGCCCTTTATAAGACACGCCCTTGCCTCGTCGTTGAGGTTCTCTCGCCCGGCACCGATGCCACCGACCGGCGTGAGAAGCTCTTTCACTACAAGAGACTTGCCGGTTTGCAGACCTATATGATGGTGTCGCAAGACGAGTCGAAGGTGAGCTACCACTACCGCGACGAGGCAAGGAGGTGGTGGCAAGCCGAGGCGTCGGGCGAGGGGGTGGTGCCGTTCCCTTGCCCAGAGTTGAGCCTGTCGCTGGCGGACATTTACGAAGGGGTATGCTAGCCTTATGGGTATTCCTTACCCTCAAGCGTCTTATCCGCTACTACAGGGATGCACCAAGATGTGTTCTTATCCACACGCTGCTTCCCAAGGTCAGAGGTTGGTCTCGCTACTAAGGGAAGACCACTAGTCCCGTCCCGGCAGGCGGATATCGGTCTCGAACTCCTGCTGCAGGCCCTCGCTGCCGCCCGGCGCACCGACGCCCAGCGAGACGCGGCCGCTGCTCGTGTCCCAGGAGCCGTAGAGCGCCCAGCAGCAGCGGTCCCAGACGACATAGACGAGTGGTTGCAGGTTCCAGGGGCTCTGCTCGGGGTTGGCGCCGCTGAAGTCCCAGACGTCATTGAAGATGGTCGAGACGAAGACGTCGTCGAGGACGCGCACGGTGAGGGCCAAGTCGGCGAACTCGAGGGTGCTGCCGGTGACCGCCGTGCCGTCGAAGAGGCTCCGGTAGCGCAGCGTTCCCTGCAGGCCGACGCGCTCGGCGAGCTGGGCGCTCAAGAGCAGGTTGGCGCTCTGCAGGTAGCTGACCGGCAAGAGGTCGTCTTGCACGAGCAGGTTGGCGGCGAGGTCGACACCAAAGGTGAGCGGCCCGACGGCGCCGGTCGGCACGTTGACAAAGGCGTCCAGGCGGCTTCCCTGAAAGCCGCCCAGGCCTTCGGCCAGGGCCGGGTTGAAGGTGGTGCTGTAGCGCAGGCTCCAGGCCTCGACCCCGTCCGGGCGCTGCAGGTCGCGGAGCTGAAAGACCCAGTTTTGCGCGGCCAGGGGGTCGGGCGTGAGGCCGAACCACTCGAGCGGCAGGGCGGCGAAGCCGGTGGCCTCGAAGCCCAAGACGCCGCGCCAGTTGAACACGTAGCGGGAGTTGCCCAAGCGATTCTGGACGAAGTCGAGCTCCTGGCGCAAGTAGAGCTCGAAGGGGTCTAAGGAGGCGGCGAACTCGAGGCCGAGCTGCTGCGTCTCGCCGCGGTTTACGTCGCGGACGTAGGTCACCCGGGCACCGGGCAGGGCGAGGGTGCCAAGCAGGGCGGCCTGCTCGATGCTGCCGGCGGTCACCACCAGGCGCAGCGGGTCCCAGAACTCGAAGACACCGTCCGCGGCGGGGGCGGCGGGGGCGTAGGTATAGCCCGACCGCGCGTCGATTTGGAGGTAGGGCTGGAGGCTGAAGCCGAAGCGGCCGGTGGTGCGGGTGGTGTCTACCGCCTCGTCCAGCTGGCGCGAGAGGCTCTGGGGGTCTAGATCCTGGATGTGGCTCAGCTCGAGCGTGAAGGGCGCCTGGCGCAGGGCGAGTTCGGCGCGCAACTCGCCCGGATCGCCCTCTTGAACATCGTAGACGTTGCGCAGGACCAGGCTCAGCCAGTTCAGGTTCTCGAAGAGCGTGAGGGTGGTCTCGAGCGGACCGGGTCCGACCGCGTCGGGACGCCTGGTGTCCACGAAGACGTAGGTCTCGCGCAGGCCCAGGCTGAGCCAGGGCAGCGGCCGCAAGGAGAGCGTCCCGCTGAGCTCGGTGCGGCTCGCCGGGGTGAGGGCGTCGAAGTTAAACGGCGTCTCGCCCTCGCTGACGAGGCGCTGGAAGGTGACGTTCAGGCTGCCCAGGCCGCCGAAGTCCTGGAGCGCGTTCAAACGGCTGTTCCACTGCACCAGGCGCTCGCCGGTGGTGTAGTACTGGCCGCGGAAGGTGTTCAAGCCGTCGATGGTGAGGCCCGCCCAGGGGCTCACCGGCGACAGGCGCACGCTGCTGCCCTGCAACAGCCGGCCCTCGCTGAGCCGCTCCCCCTGGGTAACCGCCCCGCGGCTAAGGCGGTTGCTGCTGTCCTCGAAGACGCCCAGGTCGAGCTCGAGGTTGCTGGCCACGAAGGGTCCGGCGCTGAAGCTGACGCCCTCGCGGCTCCTTACGCTGAGCTGCCCAAAGGTGCGCTCGGGGGTGTTGAAGGTGAGGTAAGAGGGCAGGCGCAGGCCGAGCTCGGGCTCATGGTCGATGTAGCCGCGGCTTAAAAAGCGCAACTGGAAATCGCCCAGCAGCCTGTCGGCGCTGAAGCGGTACTCGCTGAGCCGCTCTCGCCGCGCGTCGTCGCGCTCGACCAGGATAGCGATGCGCGGCGCGTCGCCGCCGGCGCCCGGGTCTTGCGGAGCGCCCGGGTCTGGCAGCGACAGGTCTGGCAGCGAGTCGTGGCGCCAGCGCAGCCGGAACCGCTCGCGCTGGTCCAGGTCCGGGGTGGCGCCCTGGAAGTAAGGGGTAAAGCCGACGTCGAGTTCGCCCTCGGCCTCGTCGGTGTAGTAGCGGTGGAGAATGCTGCCGCCCAGGTAGTGGGTGTCGACGCCGCCGCCCAGCAGGTTCTCGCTGAAGAAGGTGCCCCCGCCCGGCGTCACGTCGGCCCAGTAGCGCAAGGAGAGCAGCCCAAAGGCGCCCGCGCCCGCGGTGTAGGGCCAGTCGAGGCTGGCCTCGGCGCGTACCGTGGCCGTTCCCTGGGCGACGGACAGCCGCGGCCGCCGCTCTTCGGGCCCGAGCGGGTAGACCATGAGCGGCAGGGTGAAGATGGCCGCGCCGCGGAGCATCACCGTCACCCCCGTGGCGACGATGCGGTCGCCCGGGTAGAGGCGCAGGCTCTCGGCGTGAAAGGAATAGTCCTCGCTGCGCTGGGCGCAGCGACCGCAGGGGCTGAACGAGCCCGAGAGCACGTCTACCTGGCCGGGAAAGCGCGTCACCTCGAGGCCGGTGATGTCGATGGCGGCGGTGACGAGAATGATATCACGGGCTCTGAAGCGCTCGCTGCTCAAGTCCACCACGAAGTCCTCGCCCGTGGTGCTGCCCTCCTCGGCCTGGTAGTAGCCTTCGCCGACCACGCGCAGGAGCCGGTTGGTCACGTCGAACTCCAAGGTCTGGGCCTGGACGAAGCCGCCCTCGAAGCTGAGCGAGGCGGGGTTGCCGGTCAAGACCACGAGCTGCGCGGCCGTGCCGTCGGGGAGCGTGATGTTGCGCTGCTCGAGGCCGTCGGCCTCGATCTCGATGGTGAGGCCCAGGGCGGTACCGCCGAGGCCAATCGCGACAAGCGTCAGGGCCCAAAAGATGCTCTTCATCTAGGCTCTCCAGACCCAGGCCAAGAGGCCGCTTCCCGCCAGGCCGTAGAGCGCCACCGGCGCCCAGCCCGCCAGCTCGGGCGGCAGGGTGCCCTGCGCGCCCAGCAGGTTGAAGACGCTCCAGGTGGCGTAGTAGAGAAAGGTGAGCGCGAAGACGCTCACCAGCCCCAGGCTGAAGGTGCCCTTAAAGGAGACCAGGCCGACGGCCAGCGCCAGCAGGGCAAAGGCCGTGGCCGCCGCGGGCTCGGCGAACTTGCGGTGCAGGGCGGTTCTTTCCGCGCTCATGCGGGCGCCCGACTCGAGGCCGCGCCCGATGCGCGCCAAGAGCTCGCGGAGCGGCAGCTGGGTGAGCTCCAAGCTGCCCGCGGTGGCCGCCGCCAGCCGCCGCAGCGGCACCTCGGCGCCGGCGAAGCCCGCATCCAGGATGACCTCGCTGCGCCGGTAGGTGATGAAGCGCCCGCCGGAAAAGCGCCACAGCCCGCTCGCCTCGTCGAGCACCCCCGCCTCGGCCCGGATGACCTCCTGGGGCCCGGCGCTGCCGCCCGACTGGATGACGGTGACGTTTCGCACCACGCCGCCGGGCTCCAGGCTCTCGATATAGACGCTGCGGCCCAGGGCGTCGGTGAAGAAGTTGCCCTCTTCTAGAAGCGTGCCGGGGCTCTGGATGAGGATGTCCTTCTGGACCTCCAGGGCCCGGGCGCTGCTGCGCGGTACGATGAGCTCGTTGTTCAAAAAGGCGAAGAGGCTGACGCCCAGCCCCAGGGCCAGCATGGGCAGGGCAAAGGCGCCGGGGCTAAGGCCCAGAACGAAGGCGGCCTTGATCTCGCTGTCCTGGCTGAGCCGGGTGAGGCCCAAGAGCGAGGCGAAGAGCAGTGCCAAGGGCAGGCCGTAGCTCGCCGCGGCGGGCAGGCTGTAGAGGAGAAACTGGGCCAGGAGCGCCGGGCTCGCGCCCCGGGCGATGACGTCGGCCAAGACGCTCTGCAAAAAGGCGCCCAGGATGAGCAGGATGAGCACCGCCAGACCGGCGAGGTAGAGCGGCAGGATCTCCCTTACCACGTAGAGGCTAAAGCGCTTCACGAGCTACCTGAGCCTTGTAAGGGCCAAGAGCGCGCCGAAACCGCCGACCACGGCGGGCGTGAACCAGGCCGCCAGGGCGGGCGAGAGCACGCGCTGGTCGTGAAGGTCGCCGGCGAGCGTCCACAGAAAGTAGAAGACCACCAAGAGCACGATGGTCCAGGCGAAGCCCCCGCTGCGGCCGCGCAGGCCCAGGCCGAGCGTACCCGCCAAGAGCGCGAAGATAAGGGCGCCCGAGGCGTCGGCGACGCGCCGGTGAAACTCGAAGAGCAGCTCTCTAGCGTCGCCGCGGGTCTCGCGCACGGCGCGGATCTCGTCCCAGAGCCCGTCCAGGCTTCTCTGATTGGGGGGGACGAGCTCGCTGCCGCGCCGGGTGTCGAAGGGCAGGACGTGGCCGCCGAGCCTCTCGGGCGGCGCGTCCGGCGCGCTGCGCACCGCCTCGTCCAGGGCCCAGGTCCGCGCCCTCGAGTCCCACACGCCCGCGGGCGCGCTGATCTGGCTGCCGTCCGGCAAGATGACCAGGACGCCCTGGAGCTGGGCCTGGTCGAGGTCGTCTTCCAGCCCGCGCAGCCGCCCCGCGAAAAAGATGCTGCCGTCCGCCAAGACATAGGACACGTCGGGCTGCACCTCGGCGGTCGGGCGCTCGTAAAAGAACGAGGCCACGGTGCGTTCGTAGGCGACCTGGCCCCTGGGCTCCAAAAAGCCGTTGTTGACGACGGCAATAATGCTCACGACGGCGCCGAAGAGGAGCAGCGGCGCGAGCAGGCGCAGGGGCGGAACCCCGCTGGCGTAGACGGCCTTGAGCTCGGAGTCGCGGGCGAGGCGGCCCGTCGCCAGGAGGATCGCGAAGACCACCGCGACGGGCAGCGACAGGTGCAAAAAGTAAGGAAGCTGGAAGGTCAGCAGCCGGCCGATCACCCCGAGCGGCGCCTGGAAGTCGATCAGAAATCTCGCCCACAGGGTCAAAAAATCGATCATCAGGAGCAGGATGAAGCTGCCTACGCCGACGACGTAGAGTATGGATACCTCGAGCAGGAGGTAGCGAGAAAGCCGAGACACCGCGCCAGTATACCCAGGACGTGTGAGAAACCCAACAAGGGAGGAGCAAAGGTCTTCACCCGCTCGAGCGGCAGTAGACTGGCCCCATGAAGGTCCGGCTATGAAGGCTCAGCCGCATGCCCACGCATGAAGGCCTGCCCATGAGGGTCCATCTCGTGGCGGTGCAGGCGGCCATGACCCTGGCGGACTACCTTTCCGCCGAAAGCTTCGCCGCCAGGATCGACGCCCTCTGCGCGCGGGCCGCCCAGGGTCTGGACGGGGCGGCCAAGCTCTTCGCCTTTCCCGAGGCTATCGGCTTTCCCCTGCTGCTGGCCCTGGGGGCTGAGGGGCGGCCGGCCAGGGCCGGCCACGAGACCGCCCACGAGACCGCCTACGCCGCCGCTCGCGCCCTCTTGCTGCGCGAGCGGCGCGGCGTCTTGGCCGCCGCTCTGCGGCACCGGACCGGTCCGCTCGGGGCGCTCTACCTCACGCGCGCCAAGGAGGCTTATCTGGCCTACCGGGCGGCCTTCTCCGCGGCGGCCCGGCGTTACCAGGCCACCATCGTCGCCGGCAGCATCTTCTTGCCCCAGCTCGAGGAGGAAGCGTCGCGCGGGCTCTACGTCACCAGCCCCCAGGTTTTCAACACCGCCTTTACCTTCAGCCCCAGCGGGCGCCTCCTCGACCGCACCACCAAGAGCTACCTCACGCCCGCCGAGCTGAGGGCGCGGCTGCGGGGCGGCTCGCCCGCGGGCGTCCATACCTTCGAGACCCCGCTCGGCCGGGTCGGGGTGGCAATCTGCCTCGACGCCTTTTACGGCTCGGTGATGGACCGGCTCGACGGCTTGGGCGCCCGGGTGGTGGTGCAGCCGAGCGCCAACCACGCGCCCTGGCAGAGGGCGTGGCCCGCCGACCCCAGGCACAGCGAGGAGAGCGCCTGGTTTTCCTACGGCCTGAGGGCTGGGCTTCAGGACCGCCTCTACCTCCAGTACGGCGTCAACCCGATGCTGGTGGGTGCGGTCTACGACCTCGAGCCCAGGGGGCGCTCGAGCATCGTCGCCAACACCCGCTTTCACGACACCGCCCTTCATGACGCGGCGCTCGAGGGCTATCCCGGCCTCCTAGCGGTGGCCGAGAGCGACGACGAGGAGGAGGTCGTGTGCGCCACGGTCGAGCTCGCGCCACGTTGGACCGGGCCGGGCTAGCCGCGGGTTAGACTGGGGCCGTGACCGGACGTACGGGCCTCCCCTCGCGCCACCTCCCTCTCAGCCGCGCTGCGGTTGTGGGTCCTGCACCTTTCGCCATACCCTGCCCGGCATGAGTGCGCCGCTGCTCTTGTGGCGCAAGCGGCCGTTGCCGCTCGACTGGGAGGCCGAGTTCGGCGCGCCCGGCCCCCTCGAGCTCGAGATCGGCTTTGGTGATGGCCGCTACACCGTCTTTCGCGCCCTGCGCGAGCCCGAAACCCGCTTCGTCGGCCTGGAGATTTCCGGCGCCAGCATCCTGCGCGCCATGAGGCGGGTGCGGGACGCCGGGCTGGGCAACGTCCGCATCGTCAAGGTGAGCGCGCAGTTCGCCCTGCGCGCGCTCTTCGCGCCGGCTTCGCTGTCGAGCATCACCGTCAACTTCCCGGACCCCTGGCCCAAGGAACGGCACGCCGAGAACCGCCTCCTGCAACGGAGCTTCTTTGAGCTGGCGGCGGGCCGGCTGAGGCCCGGCGGCGCCCTCAAGCTGGCGACCGATCACCCCGACTATCTGGCCTTTGCCGTTGGCGAAGCCGACAGCTCGGGCCGCTACGCGGTCGAGGAGGCCGAGCCGCCCGAGGCGGTCTTCGAGACGAAGTACGCGCTCAAGTGGAGGGCGCAGGGCAAGCTCCTCTACTACCGGCGGTTTCGCCTGGTGACGCCGCTGGCGAATCCGCACCCTAACCTGGAGAGAGAAGCCATGCCCCACGCGGTTCTGTCGGGCAAGCTGCCCGAAAGCCTCGAGTTTAGCAAACAGGTCTGTCCCTACGCCGACGGCCACGTCATCCTCTTGGAACTCTGCCGCAGCCTGGGCGGCGAACACGGCGCGCGCCTGCTCTTTCGCGCCACCGTGGACGAGCCCGACCTGCAGCAGGGGGTCCTGGTGGCGGTGCGGCCCAAGGAGGAGGGGGGGTTGGTGGTCTCGCTCGAGTCCTTCGGCGACCCGGTCATCACCAGGACCGTCAAGGGCGCCGTTCACGCCGTCGTCACCTGGCTGATGGCGGGGGTGCCGGGGCTTAGGCTCGAGCAGGCGTCGTATTGAGCAAACATTGCTCCAAGAACAAACCCACCC
>JALZLY010000101.1 GCA_030858465.1 Deinococcota bacterium | reverse complement strand
CCCTCAGACCGGGCACGAGCTTGAGCTCGAGCCCCGGCAGGCTCGTCAGGCTGTAGTTACTAATGCCGGGCGCGGTCTCCTCAATCTCGATTTCGACTTCGACCTTGCCCGAGTCCAACTCGACATCGAGATCCAGCACGAGCCCGTCCTTGCGGTAGTTGGCGTCGTAGTCGCCGCCTTCGCGCTCCAAACTCACCCTCGTCCAGCCCTGCTGGGCGAGGTCGGTGTCGTAGAAGTCGAAGACGACCTGGGTATCCTGGCTGTCGTAGTCGATGTCCACGTCCCACTCGCGCTTGAGGACGGCGGCGTTCGGGGCCGGCGCCAGCTCGAGCTCGAGCACGGTCGGCTGGTCGGGGGGCCCCGGCTCCCGGGGCTGACTGGCGCTGCTTGTGCAGGCGGTCACTAGGGAAAAACCTGCGAGGATAAGAATTGAGCGAATTGCCGTCTTCAAAACCAGCCTCCTTTGTCGCCAAGAGCTTGCGCGCTTAGCGCGCTGGCCTCGCCGCGGTCCCACGGGTGCGGATGGTGTTCTCGCGCCGGCAAGGCCAGCCTCAGCCCCACGGGTGCGTGGGGTGAGATCACCCCCACACGGTAAAACGCCGAGGTAAGGAGGAGGTAAGGGTAGACACAGAAGCACCGGGCGAGCCCCAAAGGCCTAGCCGCCCCAATCCCGTTACGGATTGCCGGGCGCCTTCCTCGTCAGCCTTCTTTGGGTCCTCCGCAGTCCGCGCTAGTACAACTTCCCATAAGTCCTTGACTCTACAATCTCGCCTCATCACCTTTTGCGGCCTCTTGGGCTTGCCTAAAGGCCCTGTCACGCTCCGCGCTGTTTTGAGCGCTATAGAGAATGTTCCGTTCCCCACAACAACTGATGGGGTAGAGCTGCGGACAGCGAGTACGGTGATGCGGCGTAACCTGCTGGATGAACCTATCGCTGTCATGCCCCGGCGGTCGCTAGCCGCTAGCCTTGTCATGGCTGGGAGTTGGACTCGATGGGAGCTCCACACGCACTTTCTTTATGGCTAGAGCCTCAACCCCTTCAACCGCCAGCTCGACCCCCGAAACCGTCACAGTGTCACCAACCCTAGCAGGCCGGCCCAATGCCTCAAGAACCAAACCTGCGATCGTTTCGGCATGCTCTGAACGCAAGGCGGTACGGTAGGTTTCATTAAGTTCCTCGAAGAGCACCTCACCGCTCACACGCAAGCTGTCATTACCAAGCCTCTCGATGTCCGGCTCGTCCCGGTCGAACTCGTCCCCCAGTGGGCCAACGACCTCCTCGAGGAGGTCTTCGAGCGTCACGATGCCCGAGGTGCCGCCGCTCTCGTCGACCACCACCGCCATGTGGTTCTTGCTGCGCTTGAGCAACTCGAGGACTTCCTCCGCGGGCATCTGCTCGAGCACGTGCAAGGGCTTGCGCAAGAGGTCCCTAAGGTCAAAGGATTTAGGGCTATTCACCTGCTGGCGAATAAAGCTCTTGATGTGCATGATGCCCACGATAGTGTCGAGGTTGCCCTCGTAAACGGGGATGCGGCTGTACCCTTCCGTCTTCAGGAGGTCCCAGATGACCCCTGGGCTACTGTCGACCTCGATAGCCACCACGCGCCTTCGGGGGATCATCACCTGCTGCACGATCCGCTCGCCGAAGTCAAAGATGTTCTGGATGAGCGTTCGCTGTTCGCCACCGAGGCTCCCGCTCTCATGGCTTTCCGCGACCAGCAACTCGAGTTCCTGGGGGCTATAGAGCCTGCCCATGGGGTCCGAAATGGGGATCCTCAGGAGCCGCAATAGGGCGTTGCTGACGGTGTTCAGCACGAACACGGCAGGGTAGAAGAGGCGGCTAAAGACGAGCATCGGCGTAGCTACCTTGAATGACGTGCCTTCGGGTGCCTGCAGGGCCAGCGCTTTAGGTATCATCTCGCCAAAGACGACGTGCAGGTAGGTCAGCAGGCTGACGGCGACGATGGTACCCACCAGATGCGACGCCGCGTAACCGAGCCCACCGTAGTGCTCGAGCGGTCCGTAGAGCCAGGCGGCGACCGATCTCTCGCCGTACATGCCCAGCCCGATGCTGGCGAGGGTGATGCCGAGTTGCGCGACGGCGATGTAGCGGTCGAGGTTCTCTTGCTTGTCAAGGATCCCTTTGAGGGTGTGCGCCGTGGCAAGTCCTTCCTCGGCGAGTTCGCTGATGCGGCTGTGCCGCACGCCGACAATGGCGAACTCCGCGGCTACAAAGAGGCCGTTGATGGCGACCAACACCAAGATGACGATGATGGGGATGAGGTAGTCCGTCATGATGCGTCCTTAGCCCCGGTTGGAACAGTATCCGTATCTTCGCTTGCTGCTTGTGCGATGCTGACCTTGCTCACCGCGTGGCCCTGCACGGCCTCCACCCGGAGGCGCAGGTCGCCGTGCCTCACCTCATTGCCGACCCGGCCTTCCTTCTGCAGGAGGTGGAAGACCAAACCGCCGATGGTGTCGGTGATGTACTCCGGCA
>JALZLY010000100.1 GCA_030858465.1 Deinococcota bacterium | reverse complement strand
AGCGACGTGGCAATCTCGCTTTTTGCCGATACGGACGAGATTGCTTCGCTTCGCTCGCAATGACAGCCATTTTCCTCATGACAAACCCCGAGGGTTTTGGGGCTCTGGGGCAATTCGCCAGCAGTATCTTGACATGAGTCCGGATGAATTTCGCAGGGCGGGCTACCGGATGATCGACCGGATCGCCGACTTTCTCGCCTCGTTGCCGGAGCGGCCCGTGAACCCGGGCGAATCCCTCCAGCAGGTTCGAGAGTTGCTCAGCAAAGATTCGCTCTCCGAAGGGGCACTGAAGCTGGGCGCCTGCTCGAGGACACCGCCGACTTTTTGTTTGACTGCTCCTTACCTCTACAACCTCGCTTAATCACGATTTGCGGCCTCTTAAGCTTCCCTAAAGGCTCTGTCACGCTCCTCTTTAAGCGTTATAGAGGATGTTCCTTCCCCACAGCAATCGATGTTGTAGAGCCAGTCTCTCTCATGGTAAGCGGCTGGCTTTAGCCCTTCGGCGCGGCCTCCTTGACCTTGCTGGAGGCGCCGTCCCCAACGGCCCCGAAGTTCTCCCGGAACATCGCTGCGAGCTTCTTGGCCTGCGCGTCGTAGGCCGCCGGGTCGCGCCAGGTGGCGCGGGCGTCCAAGACCTCGTCAGGCACGCCGGGGCAGCTCAGCGGCACCTCCACGCCGAAGACGGGGTGCGTCTTCGTCTTACCCTCGTCGAGCGCGCCCGACAGCGCCGCTTGGACCATCGCGCGGGTGTAGGCGAGCCTGATGCGCTCGCCCTCGCCGTGGGGGCCGCCCGTCCAGCCGGTGTTGACGAGCCAGACCTTGGCCCCGTGCCTTTCCAACCTTTCGCCCAGCATCTCGGCGTAGCGCTGCGGCGGCAGGGGCATAAAGGGCGCGCCGAAGCAGGTGCTGAAGGTCGCCACCGGCTCGGTGACGCCGCGCTCGGTGCCGGCGACCTTGGCGGTGTAGCCGCTCAGGAAGTGGTACATGGCCTGCGCCGGCGTGAGCTTTGAAACAGGCGGCAGGACGCCAAAGGCGTCGGCGGTCAGAAACACGACCGTCTCCGGGTGGCCGGCGACGCCGGTGGTGGAGGCATTGCTCAGCTGGGTGATGGGATAGGCCGAGCGGGTGTTTTCGGTTTTGGCGTTTTCGTCCAGGTCTATCTCGCGGGAGTCGGGGTCGATGACGACGTTCTCGAGCACGGTGCCGAAGCGCCGGGTGGTGGCGTAGATCTCGGGCTCGGCCTGCGGGTTCAGCTTGATCACCTTGGCGTAGCAGCCGCCCTCGAAGTTGAAGACGCCCTTGTCCGACCAGCCGTGCTCGTCGTCGCCGATAAGCGTGCGCGCGGGGTCGGCCGAGAGGGTGGTCTTGCCGGTGCCGGAGAGGCCGAAAAAGAGCGCCACGCGGCCCTCGTCGCCCACGTTGGCCGAGCAGTGCATGGGCATCACGCCGCGCCCCGGCAGCTCGAAGTTCATGATCGAGAAGATCGACTTCTTGATCTCGCCCGCGTACTCGGTGCCGCCCACCAAGACGAGCTTCTCGGTGAGGTTGAGGGCGATGACCGTGTCGCTGTTCGCGCCGTGCCGCTCGGGGTCGGCCTTGAAGTCGGGCAGGTCGATGACGGTGTAGGTCGCGAAGCTCCCCGAAGGGCTGGGCTGGTGATCCTCGAGCTCTGCCGGCGTCGGCCGGATGAAGAGGTTGCGGGCAAAGAGGCTGTGCCAGGCGTAGCGGGTGATGATGCGCACCGGCACGCGGTAGTCGGGGTCGGCGCCGACGAAGAGGTCCTGCACGAAGACCTCCTTGCCCCGGGCGTGCGCCGTCATGTCCTCGCGCAGGCGCTCGAAGCTTTCGGGGCTCATGGCCTGGTTGGTCTCGCCCCAGGCGACCTTGCCTTCGGTGGCAGCGTCCTTGACGATGAACTTGTCGTTCGGCGAGCGGCCGGTGTAGCGGCCGGTGTCCACCACCAGCGGGCCGTGCGCAGCCAGCAGGCCCTCGCCGCGCCTCACCGCCTCCTCGGCGAGCCGGGCGGCGGACAGGTTGCTGTGGACGGCCTCGAGACCGCTGAGGCCAAGGCTGGCCAGTTCGGCCTCCACGCTTGCGGGCGCGCTCATGTTTGCTCTTTGTGGCGCGGCGCGCCTGCTTGTGGTCGGCGTCGCGGCTGACAGTGTCCAGTCATGGTGTCCTCCCGTGGGGCGAGGTGTAGGGTGAGGTGTGGGCAGGGCGCGACGCGCCTGCGGGTCCAGCCCTGCCGCCCTGTGCGGGGTCAGCCTAACAGGCCGCCCGCCCGCCAAGGTCTTTTTACCCGCCACCATATACAAAGTATAACGTATAGCAGCTACAGCCTACCAGCGGAAGTCCAGGCCGAAGCGCACCCCGACGCTGCTAGCGAGGTCGTTGCCTGCGCCGCCCCGGAGGTCCAAGCCCGCGCCCAGCTTGACGAGCGGGCTCACCCCGTAGGAGAGGCCCAGGTTGAACTCGGGCACGGGGACGAGCTGGGCGCCGAGCCCGCGGCCGGCTGAGCTGCCTCTGGGCAGGCCCAGGCCGCCCGACAGGCTCAGCTCGAGCGGGCTCAAGTCGTAGCGCAGGTTGAAGCCGCCGCCCAGAGCGTAGAGTTCCGGCGCGTACTGAAAGCGGCCCAGGCTGAAGCTGGCGAAGACCTCGTCCGCGAGGTAGGTGCCCACGCGCACCGACACCGAAAAGTCGCTCTCGCCCGCCTCCAGGAGCCCGCTCAGGGCGCCCGCGCGGATCTCCAAGACATCGACGCCCAGCACCTCGGCCAGGGCCTGCTGCAGCTCCGCGAGCAGGTAGAGGTCGATGGCGGTGTCGAGCGCGGTCTGCGCCACCGCCTCGCCGCGGAGCGCCTGGCGCACGTCGGCGCCCAGTTCCAGGCGGCCCAGGGTCAAGAGCGTGACGATCTCCTCGTCTTGCAGCGGCCGCACCCCGCCGCCGCGGCGGTCCTCGATGAGGGCGTCGCTCGACAGGGTGGGCTCGAGGTGCAGGCGCTGGACGCCCGGCGCGGCCTCGACGAACTCGCCGTAGAGGTCCAGGAGCACCCTGAAGCCGTGGCCCTCGCGCGGGGCGGCGAAGCTGACCAGCTCTCGCGCTTCGGCGCTCAAGACCCGCGACTTGTCGAAGCTCGTCTCGGCGCGGGCGCGGATCACCGGGTAGCGTCCCCGGGCGGGCGCGAACAGGGCCTCGGCGTCTTGCACGGTGAAGTCGCGGCCCGAAAAGCGCAGCCCGCCGCGCACCAGCCGGGCGCTGCCCGCTAGGAGCGGCTCGGCCGCCGTGCCCGTGAGCACCAGGTCGGCGCTCAGCTCGAGGTTGCCCAGGCTCTCGCGGAAGACGAGCTGCTGCGGCGCCTGAATGTGCAGGCCGTCGAAATGCACGCGCTCCAGCAGGGGGTTGCTCGCCTCCTCGCGCACCGCCACCGCCGGCGCGCCGCCAGCGTCCCTGCCCTCGAAGCCCAGCCGCGCGCCGTGGCCGAAGACCGTGCCCGAAAGCCTGAAGCCGTCCCCGTAGCGCAGCCTCAGGTCGGCGTCCAGCTCGCTCTCGAGGAGGTAGTAGCGCGGCGCGGCCAGCGCTAAGTGCCGGCCCGTCAGGCTGAGGTCCAAGGGCACCAGGCTGCCGGAGAGCGTGAAAGGCTCGCCCAGCCGCCCCTCGCTCTCGAGCCGCCAGTCCCCTCCGGCGTTCAGGACCCGGCCTTGGAGGCCGTCGATGAGGCCGACGACGGGCAGCGCGGCGCTGCCCGCGAAGCTCAGCTCGAAGTCGCCGGCCGCGAGCGGAAAGAGCCCGAGTCTGCCGCCGACGCTGAGCTCGAGCGCGCCGCCCCCGGGTTGGACCCCCTCGAGCCGGCTCCTGCCCGCGACCTGCCCCTCCGTGACCTCGAGCTCGGTCTCCGCCAGCCGGTAGCGCGCCCCGCCGAGCGAGACCTCGAGGCGCGGGCTACGCGCCGTCAGGGTGGGCGCATCCGCCGTCCCGGCGAGGTGCAGGTCCAAGGAACCCCGCAGCCCCGGTCCCTGCCCGGCGAGCGGCAAGAGGAGCGCCAGGAGCGGGCCGAAGTCGGCGTCCTCGGCCCGCAGGCTGAAGTCGAGGCCGTCCGGCCCGAGCCGCCCGCCCGCCTGCCACAGGCCCGCGCCGCGAAACTCGGCCGTCTCCAGGACCAGCCCGGTCTCGTCGTAGCGCAGGGCCAGCTCGCCCTCGGAGACGACGCCGCCCCTCGCCAGGCGGATGCGCTCGCTGGCGAGGCGCACGTCGCTCCTGGCGAGGTCGTCAAGCGGCAGGTCGAAGCGGACCAGGCCGGTGACGCCGGCCGTGACGCCGGAGGGGCCGAAGCGCGCCTCGACCAGGCTCTCCAGGGGGAAGCCCTCCAGATTGACCAGGCCCGCGAGCCGCCCCCTGCCGTAGGTGAGGGTGGCGCGGCTGTGGCCCAGGCGCCCTCTCAGTTCGACCTCTTGCCAGTTGCCGCTGAAGTCGAACTCGCTGGGCAGCCCGCGGCCGGCGACGCTGAGCTCGGGGACGAGCACCTGGCCGATGACCGCGTCGCCGATAAACTGCGCCACGCCGGTCACGGGCGCGTCGAGCTCGGGCAGGGCCGCGGCCACGGCGGGAAGGTGAGCGAGGTTGAAGGCGTCGAGCCGCGCCAGGCCCTGCAGGTTCTCCCCGCCCTCCGGCAAGAAGCGCGCCGCCACCCCTTCCGGCAAGAGCCTCTTCCAGCCCGCCTCGCCCGAGAGGCTGAGCCTGCCCCGCTCGGCCTCGAGCCGGCCGCTGCCGGAGAGGCCCCGCGCGCTCAGCTCGAGCGCCGCCGACAGGCTCAGGCTGCCCAGGCCGTGGG
>JALZLY010000099.1 GCA_030858465.1 Deinococcota bacterium | reverse complement strand
GTTCATCAACCATCTGGCGCGGCTCTGCTCGTCTAGTTGGGATGAAACCGCCGGGCGGTGGCGGCCGAACGAATTTGAGCTGCAAACGGCGATTGCCATCGTTCAGGGCATGAAGCCGAAGAATGAGCCCCAGGCGGCCCTGGCGGCGCAGGCGGTGGCGGTCCACTTCGCCACGATGAAGGTCGGGGCGCGGGTGGCAGGGATGAGCTATCCTGATCCGCGCACCATCGCCGCGCTCGCCGCGCTGGGCAAGGTCTACGCCGGCCAGCTTGAGACTATGCAGAAGCTGAAGGGCAAAAAGACGACGCGGCAGAGGATCACGGTTTAATATGAGCGGCACAATCACCAGCACGTCCATATCGAGAGCGGGGGAGGGTCCGATTCTGGAGGCCAAGCCCATGAGCCTTGGGGCGCCGCGGAAAGCGGGGTTGGACTGCAAACTGTCGAGCATGAGAGCCGCGCCTCGCTGCCTGGCCCGCACTCGTCGAGGGTCGTTGTGCCAATGCCCAGCCAGAAGGGGCAAGGCTCGCTGCCACAAGCACGGGGGAGCAAGCGGGTCGGGGGCGCCGACGGGTGAGGCGAACGGGTCGTGGAAGCATGGCGGCTGGAGCGTGGAAGCTGTCGAGCTCCGGCGTGACGTGTCGCGGCTCCTGAGGGCGATAAGGGAGGGACGCGGCACCGCCCGCCGAGACTGACCCGCCCCCGTGGGTGGGGAACAACTCTGCGGCCCAACCATCTTAGGCCATCACATAGGCCCGCTCCTGCCCATCACGCAGGGGGCCGTCAAAAAGGGGCTCCCGATGGTTCGGACCGAAACAAACCTCAACAGCATCCAGGCAGGCGCGGGAGACCCTTTGCCCCTCATCCTGATTGTCTGCATCATCATCGCGCTGATCGCCGCCTTGTTTGGCTTCCTGTGGCTCCGACACCAACGTGCGAACAAAAGGCATGGCCACCTGGACGCCGACATCGCGCTTCCGGAAACCTTGGCAGAAGCAGAGGAGAAGGCAGGTCAATCGAAAGCACCGCATCCCAGAGACTGACGGTGGCGGCGTGAGCGCCGGCTCGCTCGGCAAGTGCGGCACGCCAAGCCGGCGATGTGGAGGGTAGTGCGATCTTGATCCTCTGGTGAAGAAACGCCGCCAGCGGTGAGGCCGGCGGCGCAGGAAGGCGGGAAACTTAGGCGCGCGGGCTTCGGGGCAACCCTCGCTTTCTCCTCAGGAGGCTACGCTTCGTCGGTGTGGCCGGCTCCTGATAAAGCACCCACTCCTGCGCGCCGATACCAGTCGAGCGGAGGCGCGGGAGCTTGAAGCACCGCTCCTTGTGGAGCCGCGTCAGCTGCTCGCGGTAAGCGTCTCGATCGGCAATCGCCCGCATGTCGGGGCCTAGCCCGTCATCCTCGCCCTTCTCCTCGGCACCTACGTCTTCCTCGGGTTCGTCGTCCTCATACCAAGGGCCATCCGGCGCTGGCGCGCGGCCGCACCACTGCCCGCTGGCGTCCACGAGATGGTTGCCGCTCTCGCTGTCCTCAACGTCGGGGTCGCCGTCGATCTGGTCCAAGCGCTCGATCAGGTGCTCGGTGAGCCTGGAAAGGACGGGGCGCGGGAGCGAGGGAATGGCACTCAGCAACTGGTCGAGGGGAATGGAAGGGGCCGAAGCCCCTCCCTGAATTTGACGGGATGCCATGGCTCACGCCTCCCCGGCCAAGAGTCGCCGTGCGTCGGTGAGCGTGGCTTCCGCGTGCTCATCGTCCAGCGATATCGTGGAAATCTCCATCTTAACGAGCAGGGCAGCGGTGGTGGGGGCGGCAACCTTCATCAACGCGTCCCGCGCTACATCAAAGGCTGGATTGGTCTTCTTCGCCTCGGCCCAGGTCTCTTGCACCCGGAAGCGTCGGCGGGCCGCGTCCCACGCTTGCTGATAAGCCGCCATCTCGTCGGCGGCTGCGGCAATGGCGGGCTCGCTCAGCCCCTTCCAGCGCAGCGCCTTCTCGATTTGCTTCCTATCCATGCCCATGAATAGACCGTGCCGGTCGATCAGGTGGCCCGGCCGTTCCGGGATGTGGTCGGACGCTGCTTCCTCCGCCTCGTCGTGGCGGGCGTAGGCGGCGGCATGGATCGCTTCCACTCGCCGGAACTCTTCAAGGGCGCGGTCCCATGCTGACGTGTCGGGCCGCAGGTTTGCGGCAAGGCCGGTGCTGGCGGCTGCTGTGCCGAATGTCCCCAGGAACATGGGGGTGCCGGCGAGTGCCGCTATGACGGCGCGGCGTGAGGGTGCTATGTTGGTCTGAGCCATTGATCGTCTCCACAACAGACGGTTGACGGTTAGAGCCGGGGTGGAAGCTGGAACTTCCCCTCGGCTCGAAACCGTGTTATCAGGCTTTTTATGGCCAGTCAAGAAACCGTGATAACAAAGAAACGAGGTCCCAAGCCTACCGGCAAGGGCACTCTGGTTGGAGTGCGTCTTCTGCCGGACTTGTTAGAACCGCTTGACGCCTGGATTGCCGAGCAGGCTGAGCCGAAGCCAACGCGGCCTGAGGCGATCCGATCAATTCTGCGAAGACATCTTAGAAGGTGAAACGCTCCCTCGCGGCAGTCGTATTTCTCCTCGCGGCGTGCGGAGATAGAGATCGGTTGAGCATCCCGGATCCAGGGTCACTCGCGCCGCATGATCGCGAGGCCGCTCGCTCGGCCGCTCTAGCTTTCTTCCCCCAAGGAACGGTGCTTACAGTTTGCGGGCCGTCAGTCGGGGCATCCTACACCCTAGAGCCTGCAAGCGGATGGGCCCGGGACGGAATGGCCGCCGGCGCATTTGTCCTCTTGCGGCTCGGAGACGGTGAATTTCAGATCGTGAGCCGAGACGCTGGTGGCAGTTACGAACCGGTGGGAGCCGGCGCGTCCGTAGTGCCTGTTTTAGTGACTGCTGAGCGGCTCTCCTTCGTGGTGGCTTGGCCTTCAACAGGTGTTATCCAAAGCTAGGCCTTCGTTCTAGAAGCTGCTGGCGAGGGCGCGTTGATGTGGACGCAGGCGAAGCCGACATCAAGCTTGACCACCCGTGCTACGGCGTTCTTGTCTCGATGCACCTAGCAGCCAGTCACGAGCCGAGATGCGTGTGAACATGGCCTCGTGTCGCGCCGCTTGCTCGACCCGCGAAACTCGACGCTTGGCTGGTTTGAACGGTGTGAAGTTGAGCAAGCGCAACAGCCTCGCGCTCCTCGCGCTGGGGTCGCTCGCCGCCTGCGTCCCTGCGCCGGCATCTCAGCAACAGGTCAGCCGCGGCGAGCCCTTCACCTGCACGCCCACCCGCGTTTGGGACGGCGATGGTCCGATTTGGTGCGCAGAAGGGCCTCGCATCCGCCTCGCCGGCATTGCAGCTCGGGAGATGGACGGCTCCTGCAGTCCCGGCCACCCCTGCCCCGCTGCCGATCCGATCGCCTCACGGGATCATCTGGCGAGCTTGGTCGGGCGCGTC
>JALZLY010000098.1 GCA_030858465.1 Deinococcota bacterium | reverse complement strand
GGCGATGCGCTGCAAGAGCCAGTTGTTCGACAGGCGCATCACCCCCACCACGATGCCCAGCAGCGTCGCCAGGACCACGCCGACGAGCGCCACGCGCAGGGTATTGACGATGCCGACCAGCAGCGCGCGCGCGTACGTGTCGTTGGTGTCGTAGGGGATCGGCGTCTCGGCGATGGGAATGCCCGCCCTCGAGCCCAGAAAGCCGAAGTCCGAAGGCAGGTTGGAGCGGCTCAAGGCCGAGGTGACGTTGCCGTAGAGGACGAAGACGCCAAAGGCCAGCACGGCGGCGAAGAGCAGCTGCAAGAGGAGGCCGATGGTCTTGACGTTGCGGTAGAAGGGAATGCGCGGCCCGCTGCGCTTGGCGCGTTTTGGGCGCATTATGCCTGCTCCCTTGCCCTACTTGTCCCCGCGCTACTCAAACATGCCTCCCCACAACGCTCGCCCTGCTGCCTCACCGTATAGCTTTAACCCGTATAGCTTTAACCCGTATAGCTTTAACCCGTATGGCTTTAACCCGTATGGCTCAACAATGACAGAAAATAGGGTCAGCCGTAGCTAAAGTTCAAGAATGGATATGAGAACAGGTGGTGGCGCGCGCCACCACCTGTTCTTGAAAGTCAGGCTTAGCGGAAGGGCATCCCGTAGATGAGGCCGCCTTCGGTGTAGAGGTTGTTGAGGCCTCTGGGCACGTCGAAGGGGGTGTCGGGGCCCAGGTTGCGGTTGTAGATCTCGCCGTAGTTGCCGACTGCCGCGATAGCCTGCCGAATACCGTCGGCGGGAATGCCTAGCGCCGAAACGGCTTCGCCTTCGGCGCCCAGGAGGCGGCGCACCGCGGGGTCTTCCGAGGTCTCGGCCATCTCTGCGACGTTCTCGGCGGTGATGCCGTACTCCTCGGCTTCCATCAGACCGAAGACGACCCACTTGACGACGTTGAACCAGGCGTCGTCGCCCTGCAAGACAGCGGGGCCCAAGGGCTCCTTGGAGATGACCGCGTCCAGAATCACGTGGTCGGCGGGGTTGCGCAAGGTGATCTGGCGGGAGACGAGGCCGGACACGTCCGTGGTCCAGCCGTCACAGGCGCCGTCGTCATAGGCGGCGGTGAGCTGGTCGGCGGTCTCGAAGATGACCGGGGTGTACTCGACGTCGGCGGCGCGCATGGTATCGGCAAGGTTGAGCTCGGTGGTGGTCCCCGACTGCACGCAGATGCTGCGGCCCTCGAAGTCCTCGAGGCTGGTGATGCCCGAGGTGCGCCGCGCCATGAAGCCCTGGCCGTCGTAGAAGGTGACGGCGGCGAAGTTGAGGCCGACGGTGGAGTCGCGGGTGCTCGTCCAGGTGGTGTTGCGGATGAGCACGTCCACCTCGCCGGTTTGCACGGCGGTGAAGCGCTCCTGGGCGGTCAGCGGGCGGAACTCGACGGCGCCCGCGTCGCCCAGAACGGCGGCGGCGATGGCGCGGCAGAAGTCCACGTCGAAACCGGAATACTCGCCGGCCTCATCGACGAAGCCGAAGCCGGGCAGGACGTTGTTCACCCCGCAGACGACACTGCCTCGCGACCTCACCTCATCGAGCAGCCCGGCCTGCGCCGCGGCAAAGCCGGATAAGAAAAGGCTCAGGGCGAGCAAAGCTAGTAACTTAGGCATTCTTTCTCCTCCGTGTTATGAAGTTTCCAGACAACTCATACTCTACCGTCCCGAACGCGGGCTTGTAAAGGCTCGAGCCCCGTTCATGAACAGGGCGTGATGAACAGGGCGTGATGAACAGTGAGCGGCAAACGTCTAGGCGCTCAGCGCCGACTTGGCCGCCTCTGCCGCTTCGTCCCTGGCGGCCTCTTCGCGCGCCTCGAGCTTGGCCTTGATGCGTTTCAGGACGGTGATCTCCTCGAGCGCGCGCTGATCAAGGACGCTGCGGATATCCTTGATCTGCCGCGCGATGCCGGGGATGACGAGCTGCTCGAGCGCGTTCACGCGCCGGCTGGTCTTCTTGATCTCCTCGCCGATGCGCCGCAGACGCGTCTCGGTGGCGGCCACCTTGATGAGCGCCTCGGAGAGGTCGCGGAAGCGGCCGGCGGCCTCCAGGGTGCGCGCGCCCGCGCCGATGGGTGAAAAGGGCAGCTCCTTGTCGAACTCGGGCGTCTGCACCTGGGGGATCTTGACGCCGAAGACGTTCTCGACGTTGACCTCGAGCTCCAAGCCCACCTTGCTGGCCAGGCTCAGGCTCTCGACGGACTCGGGGCCGTCCCAGGCCTTGGCCAGGAAGAGGCTGAAGTAGGCCTCTCTGCTCGTCTCGGTGAGCGCCTTGCGCGCCGCCAGGGACTCCTTGACGAGGCTGAAGAACTCGCCGATGAGCGCGTCGCGCTTGCGTTTCAAGAGGTCCGCGCCGCGGCCCGCGAGGCGCAACTGGTCGCGGCGCTGCAGCAGGTTCGAGCGAGTTGGAGCGACATTTTCTGCCATAGGTCTCCTTCGGAGAATTGAAGATTCAACATCGAGAATTGAAAAGGTTGCCTTGATTTTCAATGTTCAATCTTCAATTTTATCTTTTACATTCCCTTGCCCGCGCCCCACATCTCGTCCATCTTGGCGCCGTAGTGCTTGTCGATCTGGTCGCGGCTCAGGCGGGTCAGTTCCGACTGCGGCAGCTTGGAAAGAATGCTCCAGGCGATGTCCAGGGAGTCGTCGATGGAGCGGTCTTCGGCGCCCTGGTTGATAAAGCGCTTCTCGAAGTCGTCGGCGAAGCGCAAGTAGAGCTTGTCGTTTTCCGAGAGCGCGTCCTCGCCGGTGATGGCGACGAGGCGGCGCAGGTCGAGGCCGTTGGCGTAGCCCGCCTGCAGCTGATCGGCGACGTTCTTGTGGTCGGGACGGGTCTTGCCCTTGCCGATGCCGTTGTTCATCAGGCGCGAGAGGCTGGGACCGGGGTTGATGGGCGGGTAGTAGCCCTGAGTGTGCAGGGCGCGCGTCAGGTAGATCTGGCCCTCGGTGATGTAGCCCGTGAGGTCGGGGATGGGGTGGGTGACGTCGTCGTCGGGCATCGACAGGATCGGCAGCTGGGTTATAGAGCCCTTGCGGCCTTCCACCACACCGGCGCGTTCGTAAAGCGAGGCGAGGTCGGTATACATGTAGCCGGGGTAGCCGCGGCGGCCGGGGATCTCCTCGCGGGCACCGCCTATTTCGCGCAGCGCCTCGCAGTAGTTGGTCATGTCGGTGAGGATGACCAGGACGTGGTAGTCGTGCTCGAAGGCGAGGTACTCGGCGGCGGTCAGGGCCATTCTGGGAGTAAGGAGGCGCTCGACGGCGGGGTCGTCGGCCTTGTTCAGGAACAAGACCGAGCGAGCCAGGGCGCCGGTGCGCTCGAACTCCCGGGTGAAGAAGGTGACCTCGCGCTGGGTGACGCCCATGGCGCCGAAGACCACCGCGAACTCCGAGCCTTCGCCCAAGACCTTGGCCTGGCGGGCGATCTGCGCGGCGAGCTCATTGGCGGGCAGGCCCGAGCCCGAGAAGATGGGCAGCTTCTGGCCGCGCACCAGGGTTATAAGGGTGTCGATGGTCGAGATGCCCGTCTGGATGAACTCCTCGGGCTTTTGCCGGGCGACCGGGTTGATGGGTGCGCCGCCGATCGGCAGGCGCTTGTCGGCCACCACCGGGGGCAGGCCGTCGATGGGCGCGCCGATGCCGCTGAAGCGCCGGCCGATCATCTCGCGACTGACGCCCAAGCGGGCCACGTCCTCGACCAGCGAGACGGTGGTGGAGGATAAATCGATGCCCGACGTCTCCTCGAAGACCTGCAAGACGGTGTACTTGTCGGTCACCTCGATGACCTGACCGCCGCGCTCGCGGCCCGTCCCCGACTTGATGGTGACGATGGCGCCGTAGGCCAGGTCGGGGGCGTTCTCCAGGAACATCAGCGGCCCCGAGACATAGGAGACCTCGCTGTATTCTTTCTTGAGCAGATTGCTAGCCATGCGAACTCCTTTGAGCTGTTAGCTGTTAGCTGTTAGCTAAGTGCTAAAAGCTATTCCCTACGCGGCGACCTTAAAGGCCTCGTCTAGCTGGCGCATGACGTCCTTCTTGTAGGCCTCGAACTCGTCTTCGGGGACGTAGCGGGCACGGTTGATCTTTTCGATGACCGGGTCCTGGATAATGTCGTCTACGGTGGCGCCGGCCTCGAGCGCGCCGTTCGCCTGGTCGTTGAGTTTGAGGATCATCTGCAGCATGCCGTAGGCCTTGGCCATCGAGCAGCTTGCGTCGACGGGGTCGAAGCCGTTTTGCTGCAAAAAGTCCTGACGGAGGATGCGGCCGATCTCGATGACCATGCGCTCCTGGTCCTGGAGCGCGTCGGGACCGACGAGCTGGACGACCTCTTGCAGCTCGGCCTCGCGCTGGAGCAGCGACGAGGCGCGGTTGCGGGTTTCGGGAAAATCCTGGGCCACGTTCTCGCGGTACCAGGGCTCCAAGATGTCCGCGAAGAGCGTATAGGAGCGGTTCCAGTTGATGGCCGGGAAGTGGCGGCGACGCGCCAGGGCGGCGTCGAGCGCCCAGAAGCAGCCGGTGATGCGGAGCGTCGACTGGGTGACGGGCTCGGAAAAGTCGCCGCCGGCGGGCGAGACCGCGCCGATGATCGACACCGCGCCCTCCTCGCCGCCCTGGGTGATGACGCGGCCGCCGCGCTCGTAAAAGGCGGCGAGACGCGAGGCCAGATAGGGCGGATAACCCTCTTCGGCGGGCATCTCCTCGAGCCGAGAGGCTATTTCGCGCAGCGCCTCGGCCCAGCGGCTGGTCGAGTCGGCCATGATCGACACGCTGTAACCCTGGTCGCGGAAGTACTCGGCCAGGGTGATGCCGGTGTAGATCGAAGCCTCGCGCGCGGCCACCGGCATGTTCGAGGTGTTGGCGATCAAGACGGTGCGGTGCATCAGCGGGCCGCCGGTCTTGGGGTCCTCGAGCTCGGGGAATTCGACGAGCACGTCGGTCATCTCGTTGCCGCGCTCACCGCAGCCCACGTAGACCACGATGTCGGCGTTGCCGTACTTGGCGACCGACTGCTGGGTGACGGTCTTGCCACTTCCGAAGGGGCCGGGAATGGCGGCGGTGCCGCCCATGGTCAGCGGAAAGAGCACATCCAAAATGCGCATACCGGTCAGGAAGGGCGTGATGGGGTCGAGCTTTTTCTGCACCGGGCGGGGCTGGCGCACCGGCCAGGGGTGGTACATCTTGAGTTCGGTGCCGTCCTCGAGGGTGGCGATCACGTCCTCGAGGCCGTACTCGGCCTCTGGCTTGACGCTCTGGACGCGGCCCTTCACGTCCGGCGGCACCAGGATCTTGTGGGTAAAGGAAAACTCGGGCACGGTGCCCAGGACCGACCCGCCCGAGACCTCGTCGCCGACCTGGGCGACCGGCGTAAAGGCCCAGCGCGTCTCGCGCGACAGCGAGTTCACGTTGATGCCGCGCTCGATATAGGTGCCCGAGGCCTCCTTGATCTTGTCCAGCGGGCGCTGGATGCCGTCGAAGATGCCGTTCAGCATCCCCGGCCCGAGTTCCACGGCCAGGGGCAGGCCGGTCGAGACGACGGGCTCGCCGATGAGCAGACCGCCGGTGTCCTCGTAGACCTGCACGAAGGCGGTGGTGCCGTCGAGACGGATGATCTCGCCGACGAGCTGTTCCTTGCCCACCCGCACGATGTCGAACATGCGTGCGCCCATCATGCCTTCGGCGATGACGGCCGGGCCCGAAATCCTTTGAATCTTGCCTGCGATGGCCACAAAAACCTCCTTCAAAATTGAAAATTGAACATTAAAGATTTAAAATTTTGAATTTTGAATTTTCAATGTTCAATCCTCTCTACTCGAGCTTGATATCGAAGCCGATGGCGCTACGCACCAGCTCCTTCATGTAGGCCGTGGCGTCGCCCTCGTCGCCAAAGGCCGCCGACAGGCTCGGCATGCTCAAGATGACCGGCAGGTCGCGGCCGCGCATAGCGCGCTCGGCGGCACGGTTGGGGTCGGCGATGAGGCTCTCGTCAACGGCGACCAGGTTGTAGACACCCGACTCGATGATCTCCTCGAGCGCTGCCTGCGCGCTGTCCTGGTCGGCCTCGTGCACGTCTACCCCGGCCAGGCGAAAGCCTGTGGCCGTCTCCTGATCGGTCAAGACCAGCATTTTAGGCATGGCCCAACTCCCTCTCCAAGGCATCGTTCGGCACGCCGTAGAACTTGCCCCGCGCCAGGAGGCGCAGCCGCGCGGTCTCGGCCTCCTTGTGGTTCAAATAGTAGAGCACCACGCCGATATCCAAAGGGTCCGAGAGGTAGAGCTTGCGCGCGCTCCGCGCCAACAGCGCGGCGATGACGCGCTCGGCGTCGCCCAAACTGCCCGCCTCGCCTATTTCGGCGAAGCTCGTGCCGGAGAGCGACTGAAAAGCCGCCGGCGTGTCGTCGCTCAGCAGAGTTTCAAAGGTCTGACGGCTGATCTCGCGGCCCCCGGGAATGAAGAGTTCGCCTGTAGTCGCCGCGCCCGCGTCGGCGCCGCGGATCTTCAGGGCGGTGCGCAGATTGGTGGCGTCGATCTCGAGCCTCAAATACTGCATCAGCCCCTCGGGGTGCTCGGTCTCCTCGAGTTCCGTAAACAGCACCCTGAAGTAGGCGCGGTCGAGCGCGATCTCGAGCTTGTAGAGGTCGCCCTCGGACTGATAAGCGCGGGCCGCGCGGGCAAAGGCCGGCGCCAAGGGATGGCGGGTGATGGCAAGGGCCTGCGCCACCCCGGCGAGCTCGCTCTGCTCGGCTAAGTTGTCGAGCACGCCGGGCCTCAGTTCGCCCGCGGGCACGAGCGCCTGGCGAATGTCCTCGGCGTCCCGGCCGGCGTGACGAGCGCGAGCGATGGCCTTTAAGTTCTGCAGGTCGTAGCGCATGAGCAGGAACCTGATGAGGCGGCCGGGGTCGCCGTCGGCGAAACCGCGGATCTTTCTCGCCTCGCGGTGGAAGTTGCGCCCCAAGGCCTCGTCCACGGCGCGCAGGCCGCTGTGCCTGGCCTGCGCCTCCTCGACGTCTCGGGCATAGGGCGACTGCGCCAGGACGCTGGCAAAGGCGCCAAAGTCGCTGGTGGCGAGCGCCTCGCTGTAGAACTCGGGCCCGAGCAGCTTGGCTTTCATGCCGCGCACCCGGGCGTTGATGTAGCCGAAGTCGTCGACCATGTCAGCTCACCACGTCAGTTCAACTTGGGCGCGGTCACGGCGGAGGGCGCCTTGGAGGTGTCCGCGGAGGTGTCCGCCGCCGCGCCCGCGGAGGTGTCCGCAGCCGGACTCGAGCCCGCACCCAAGAGCAATTGCACCACTTCGCCGGCCACGCTCTGGCGCGCGCGCGCCAAGCGGTTGGGCAGGCTGTTCTCGACGCTGACGTTGGCGCCCCCCGCCTTCACCCTTACGCCGCCTGCTATGGCCGGGTCGGTCTTGATCTCTAGGTCGAGCCCCTTCTCCTTGATAAAGGCCTCAGCGAGCCGGCGGTCGGCGGGGTTGACGACGATCTGAGCGACCTGCGCGTTCCCCAGAGCCTCTATCGCTTCGGCGAGCACCTTGTCAAAGACCGGAGGGTAGCGCTTCGAATCCTTGATGAGCGCCGACACCCGCCTTTCGGTCTCGGCGAAGACGCGCTCGACCGCCTCATATTGGCTACGCAGCTTCAGGGAGGAAGCCTCGAGCTGCGCGGCACTCTTCGCGCGCACCAGCGAGGCCTCGTACTGCACCTGGGCGGCACGCGCCTTTTGGGCGAGGTGAGCGTCGGCCTTTTCCCTGGCCTCAGCGACGATCTCCGAGGCGCGATGTTTCGCCTCGGAGAGAATCGCCTCGATCTCAGCGCTCGCTTCTTGGTCAAGCAGAGCCGCGAGGTTTGCCATCTTAGGCCGCTGTGCCGAGGATCAAGAAGGCGATGACGAAGCCGAAGATGACGATGGTTTCGGGAAGCACCAGGTAGATGAGGATCTGACCGAAGGCCTGGGGGCGCTCGGCCAAGACACCCGCGCCGGCACGCCCGATGCCGGCCATACCGATGGCGGCGCCGATGGCGCTCAAGCCGATGGCCAGGCCCGCACCGAGAGCGATCAGGCCCAGATTGACGGTGGTATCGGCAGTGGCAGCGGTCGTCACGGCTTCTTGAGCGAAACCGAGACCAGCGACCAGAAGAGCGAGAACAACAAGAACCTTTTTCATTACTTTCCTCCCATAATACGAAACGGCCTGTAGGCGCGTCCGCTTTCGTCGTGAAAGCCAAACTTGGAAAAGAACTCTACGTATTGCAAACGCAAGGGCTGCATGGTGTAGGCGATGATTTTGATAGTGACGGCCAGCAGATTGATGAAGACGCCCACCAGAATGCCCAGGACGACCCCCAGCAGGTTGGGGATGGCGTCCGCGATGGCGAAGCCGAGCTGGGTGGCGAGCGCCGCGATGAGCGCCGCCGACAGGCCGACGGCGAAAATACGCAGGTAGCTCAAGATGTTGCCGCCGTTGGCGATGAGCTCGACGACCATGAGCGGCGCCCGGGTCACGAAGACCGAGACCACAAAGATGCCGAAGCCGAGCACGGTGACGGCGGTCATGAGCGGGGTGGTCTCACCGCTGATCAGCGAGGCGGCAAAGACAACGAGGCCGATCAAACCTGCCACCATGCCGATGCCTTCCCAGAAGTGCTTCATGTCGCGGTGCTTATAGCCGTAGTAGGCACGGATGCTCCAGCCGAAGAGGATCTGGATGATGCCGAGCGCCAGGGCGATCAGCATGACCGGCGCGAACTCCTCGACCCTGAAGAGCAGGATGGGAATCATGCCGTGATGGTCGCCGTGGTAGAAAACCGGATTGTCGCGCGGCCAGTACTCCAAGAAGGTCCCGAAGAACTCGCCGTAGATGAAGCCGAAGACAACCGTCCAGAAGGCCGCCCAGTTGATGATGGTGCCGACGCTTCTAAGGGGTTCGGGCAAGATGGTGATGCCGAGGACACCCAGGTTGAGCTCCCTGCCCCGGCTGGCGCGGGCGCGCAGGAGCACGCCGATAAGCAAGAAGATGAGGCCGAAGGCCATGTCGCCGACGATCATCCCGAAGATGAGCGGGAAGAACAGGGCCACCACCCAGGTCGGATCGAAGCCGCCGTACTTGGGCGGGTCGAAGACATTGAGGAGAATCTCGAAGGGCCTGACCAGCGGCGAGTTGTGGAGCTTGACCGGCACGCTGTGGTCGTGGTGCTCGTCGGCCGGGCGCGACGAGACGATGACGCCGTCGCCAAACTTCCTTTGTAGCGCGCTGGCGACCCGCTCGCCCTCCGTGCTCGGCACCCACCCCTGCAGAGCAAAGGAGTAAACACCCGCAGCCAAGTCCTCGAGCGTCTCGTAGCGCGCCCGCTGGTCGGTCGCCCGCGTCTGCAAGGTGACGCCGTTGGCGTGATGCTTGTCGGCTAGGGCGGCGAGTTCGTCGTCGATATCGGCCTTGCGCCGGGGCAGACTCTGGGCGCGCTCCTCCATGGTGTGCAGCGCCTTGGCGATGCCCAAGTGGGCGTAGCGGTCGGGCAGCCTTAGTTCGGCGATCCCCTGGCGGCTCAAGGTGGTGCGCAAGAGCTCGCGGTCGCGCTTCAACACCGCCACCAGCACCATCAAACCCTTGCCCTGGGCCTTGCTCGACAGCTCGAAGCGCCCCTCCAAGGCCTCGCCGAGTGCCTCCCGGACACGGCTCAGTTCTTCCTGGTTGGCCACGAAGAAGGTCGCGCCGTCGATATAGCGCCGGCCCTCGAGCTGCGCCAGGCTGAGCCCGATGCCCCTGAACAGCCGCAGGTAGTCGCCGATCACGTCGAGTTCATCGGAGATATCGACGCGCTCGGCGACGAGGGCGTCGACCTTCTCGCCGAGCTCACGAAGGTAAAGGTCGATGTCAGCGGCATCCCGCGGCAACTCCACCTTGCCGGTCGCGTTCGCGTCCGGCGTGGGCAAGGCGGTCAAGAGCGTCCTGGTCCGGGCGAGCACCGCGTCCCAACTCTCCTTTTCCTGGCGATCGGTTTCGCTCAGGCGAAAACGTTCCAGAGGAACGTTGTCCAGGGGATCGACGTGAACGGCGCCCAGGTCCTGGAGACTCGTCAACACCTCCTGCACCCGCTTTTTGCGGCCGACCACCAGGATCTGATCCATGGCCGCGATCACGGCACGACACGCTCCATCACCCGCACCACCGCCGCCTCGAAACGGCTGTCCATGCCCGCCCTGGCCTCATCCACTTCGGCCCGAACGGCCTCGAGCACAGCCCGGTGCGAAGCCTCGGCCTCGGCCCTGCTCCTGGCCTGCTGCTCTTCGGCGCGCCGCGCCGCTTCGGCCTCGGCCTCGGCCATGATCCGAGCAGCCTCCCGCTGGGCCTGGGCGACGATCTCGGTGGCGTCCCGCTTGGCCTCTTCCACTTTGCTGACCAGCGCCTTTTCGTGCTCGACCAGGTCGTGTAGGAGTTTGTCACTGTGAGCTTCCAATCGGCCCTCCCTTCACCTCGCAGCCACTACAAAATCCGCCGACGTCGCAGCGGGCTTTGTTCTATGGAGGCATAAAAAAA
The DNA here is from genome assembly GCA_030858465.1 of Deinococcota bacterium. Taxonomy (NCBI): domain Bacteria; kingdom Thermotogati; phylum Deinococcota; species Deinococcota bacterium. Next base: position 404 of record JALZLY010000098.1, on the reverse strand, counting down.
CGCGAGCCCTGTGGCCGTCGGCCCATCGCGCTTGGCACCGGCTAGCATAACAATAGCCTCGAGGAGTGTCAACGCGCCTGGTCTCAGGCCTTGGCGAGTGTATCCTCTTCGCAGGAATGATTCGAGGACGTTTGTCCCAGCCCGCAGGTCCGTACAGGCCGCTTCCTAGGTCTGTTGACATTGCGAATAGTCGGCGTTAAAGATTTGCTGTAGCGACGTGCAAACGGGTATTTATCAGACCCAAGCGCAGCGACAAGCGGGACGCTCGAAAGGTTAACGTCGTAGAAGTAGAATCTCGACGTGGCATCTGTGAAAGGTCACCACAACCTAGTGGTCCGTCAGCCTTCTTTTGATGGGTCGTTGCGTTCACGAAGTATCCCGATTCGCGCAGCACTCCGCAGGAA
>JALZLY010000097.1 GCA_030858465.1 Deinococcota bacterium | reverse complement strand
TATTTGTCATTGCGAGCGCAACGATACCCAAGGGGCACACTGCAAGGGGCACACTGAGTGAAGCGTGGCAATCTCAAAACCTACCTGATAAGCGCAAACGGAGATTGCCGCGTCGCTCGTTCCTCGCCCCTCGCAATGACAAAGTCCCAGGAATTTTTGCATAGGTACTCATCATCCTCTAGCCAGCAACAAGCTTGCAGGCCGGTATCATAGTTTTGTTACCGCGCGCGTGACACAGTGTAGTAGTTTGTTATGGACCGTATGACGCCTTATTACGAGTCTTCGCTCGGACGAAAGCAGCGCGACGCCCTTCTTCTCATCGAAGACAGCGCCGACTTGGCCGCCCTCATCAAGGTGGCGGTCGAGAAGTCGGCGGTGGACGCCGAAGTGGTCGTGGCGCGCGACGGCCTCGAGGCGCTTGATGTGCTCTTTGGCGACGGCGTGTTCGCCAAGAAGAACAACGCCCTCTTGCCCTGTCTCATCCTGCTCGATCTCAACCTGCCCAAGTTCAGGGGCGACCAGGTCTTGCAGGTGCTCAAGTCCGAGGCGCGCACCCAGGGGATTCCCACCGTGGTGCTCTCGGGCTCGGACTATGAGATCGACGAACTCGACAGCTTGGGGCTCGGCGCGATGGCCTTCGTCCGCAAACCGATCAGGAACTACCTGAGCACCATGATCATGATTATCGAAGCGTACTGGCCGAGCCCTGAGGACGACGAGGACGACGCCAGGCCATAAGCCCGACCTTCGCTGGCATGTCGCTTGATCTGAACGGCTGGTTCCGCTATACTGGATTTAACAAACGCTTGTTAGTTCGAGCGCTCGAGAGGAGGGCCGATGGACCGACGCAGTCAAATCCTCAGCACCGCGGGGCAGCTCTTCAGCCGCCAGGGCTACCACAACACCTCGATGCGCGAGATCGCCGGGGCGCTCAAGCTCAAGGGCGGCAGCCTCTACGTGCACATCGCCTCCAAGGAGGAGGTGCTCTGCGAGATCGTGGGCCGTGCGGCGGACGCCTTTTTGGGCATGGCGGAGGCGGTGCCCGGCGAGCTCGAGCCGCAAGAGCGGCTGCGCGCGCTCGTCACCGGGCACCTGCGGGTGATCGCCAAGGAGCTCGAGCACGCTACCGTCTTTTTCCACGACTGGAAGTTCCTCTCGCCCCAGCTCCAGGCCAGCGTCACCGCGCGCCGCGACCTCTACGAGAGCCACTTCAGGCGGACCATCGAGGACGGCGCCGCGAGCGGCGCCTTCGCGGTCGAGGACGCCAAACTGGCGACCCTCTTCGTCCTCTCCGCGCTGAACTGGACCTACCAGTGGCTCGACCCCGAGGGGCCGCTGCCCTTAGAAGAGCTTGCCGAAGCCTACTGCAAGCTGGTCCTCGGCGCGCTGGGGGGTGAGCCCACGTGACGGACTACCGCTACACCATCGTCGAAACCCTGCCGCTCAAGGCCAGCGCCAGCGGGAGCGGCTTCGCCCGGGCCTTTCGCGCGCTGTCGAGCCTGGACGGCCTCGCCCAAGGCTACGGTATCTCGCCGGCGCACGAGATCAGGCTCTACCGCTCGATCAGCGACCCGCAAAAGGTCAAGGTGGTCTACCGCGCGGTGGATATGGAGGCGCTCTGGCAATTTTACCAGGACACCGAGGTGCACGAGACCATCAAGCGCGTCTTCGACGACTACGTGGACAGGGAACGGGTCACGCTCGAGTACTGGCAGGAGTTGTGAGGCGAGGAGCCGTTAAGTTTTAGCCGTTAGGTTTTAGCTAGTTGCCAACAGCTAAGGGCTGATAACGCAAGAACCAACCGCTCACCCAAGGAGGACATCGTGGCAAACGAGATGCTCAACCAGCACGAAACAGCCGAACAGATAGACGCCTTCAAGCAGCATATCGAAGAGGGCGGCAAGGTCGAGGCGGGCGACTGGCTGCCCGACGACTACCGCCTGCGCCTCGCCAAGTTTATCGAGATGCACGCCAACTCGGAGATGATGGGCGCCCTGCCCGAGCGCGACTGGATCTTGCGCGCGCCCAGCCTTCAGCGCAAGCTCGCCGTCACCGCCAAGATCCAAGACGAGGTCGGCCACGCCCAGCTCCTCTACCGGCTGGTCGAGGACCTGGGCAAACCCAGGGAGAGGATCTTCGAAGACCTCATCGGCGGCAAGACGAAGTACCACAACGTCTTTCACTACCCCACCTACTCCTGGGGTGACGTGGGTATCATCGCCTGGCTCGTCGACGGCGCGGCCATCATCTCGCAGTCGGCCCTGCAACGCTCCTCGTACGCGCCCTACGCCCGGGTGATGAAGCGCATCTGCTGGGAAGAGGCCTTCCACCTCAAGCACGGCGAGGACATCGTCCTGACCGCGGTAGCCGGCACGAGCGCGCAGAAGGCGATGATGCAAGAGGCCTTGGAGCGCTGGTGGGCACCCTTGATGATGTTCCACGGCCCGCCCACCCCGGTAGCAAAGGACAAGGACCTCGCCTGGGGCATCAAGACCAAGTACAACGAGGAGTTGCGGCAGGAGTTCTTGTCGACCTACGTCAAGAAGATCCGCGAGATCGGCCTGGTCATCCCCGACGAGGCGCTGCGCTACGACGAGGCGGCGGGCCGCTGGCGCTACAGCGAGCCCGACTGGAACGAACTCGTCACCGTGGTGACCGGCCACGGCCCGGCCTCGGCAGCCCGCCTCGGCTACCGCCGGCTGTCTTACCAGGAGGGCGCCTGGCTGCGCCGCGCCGTGGCCGGGCCGCAAGCGGCCGCCGCCTAGGATCATGAACGTCTACGAGGTCTTTCGCAGCGAGGCCGAGGGCGGCGTGATGGTCCACGTCGGCAGCGTGCAGGCGCCGGACCCGGAGTTTGCCGCCCAGTACGCTCGCGAGGTCTACAGCCGGCGCAACGAGGCCAGCAAGCTCTGGGTGGTGCCGCGAGAGAGCGTCAGGGTGATCGAGGACGCCGACTTCCTGCGCCCGCCGCTCGACCGCTCCTTCAAGATGGGCGTCGCCTACCGGGTGACCGTCGAAAAGCGCAAGACGCTCCGGGAAAGGCTGAGAGGCGAGAAGGAGAAGACGCATGACGCCTGAAGCCCCGTCTCCTGAAGCCCTGTCTCCTGAACACATGTCTCCCGACCTGAAGAAGGCCCTGCGCCGCTACCTCTTGACGGTCGCCGACGACGAGATCGTGATCGGCTACCGCGACTCGGAGTGGACGGGCGTGGCGCCGATGGTCGAAGAGGATCTGGCCTTCTCCTCGCTCGCCCAAGACGAGCTCGGCCACGCCCGCCTCCTCTACACGCTGGTGGGGGGGTTGAGCGGCGAGGACCCCGACAGGCTGGCCTTGCAACGCGACAAGACCGGCTACTACCACGCCCAGGTTCTAGAGATGCGCACCGCGCCCAAGTACCAGCCGGACGGCAATCACCTGGCGGACGGCGACTGGACCAGCGCCATCGTCCGGCGCTACCTATACGACCTCTTCGACGACCTGCGCTCGGAGAGTCTGGCGGCGTCCTCCTATGCGCCGCTCGCCGGGGCCGTCCGCAAAGTGCGCCGCGAGGAGCGCTACCACCTTAAGCACGGCGAGACCTGGTGGCGCACGCTTGCCGGCAACCCCGAGACGCGCGCGCGCCTCGAGGCCGCCGTGCAAAGTCTCTGGCCGGGCCTCCTGGGGCTCTTCGAGGCCCCGGCGGGCGAAGGGCCGCTCCTGGAGGCGGGCCTGCTCGAGGCGAGCAGCGACGAGCTTTTGGAGCGTTGGCGCGCGCGCCTGACGCCGCTCTTCGGCGCGCACGGCCTGACAGTGCCCGCCGGGGCGGAGGCGCAAACGGGCGGACGCCGTGGCCGGCACGGCCCGGACTGGGACGAGCTCTACGAGGACATGACGATGGTGGTCAGGCTCGAGCCCGAGGGAAGGTGGTGAGGGTGGCCGGGACATCCGGGCTGCCTGGCATCGCCGAGGAGGGGGTTTGGGACATCTTGAGGAGCATTCCCGACCCCGAGATCCCCACCATCAACCTGGTCGACCTCGGGGTGATCGGGTGGATAGAGGTGGGCGAGAAGATTCGCGTGGCTATGCTGCCGACCTTCGTCGGCTGCCCCGCCCTCGACATGATGCAGCGCGAGATCAGAGCCGGGCTCGAGCCCTACGGCGAGGTCGAGGTCACCGTCTCCTTCGCTGAAGCCTGGACGAGCGCGCGCATCACGGCGGCGGGGCGGGAGATGCTCAAGGAGGCGGGCCTGGCGCCGCCGCCCGAGGGGGACGGGTTCGCCGCGGACGGCCTGGACGAGCTGCCGATGCACAGCCCGCCCGCCGCCTGCCCGCGCTGCGGCGGCTTCGACACCCGTCAGGAGAGCCTGTTCGGGCCGACACCCTGCCGCGCCCTCCACTACTGCTCGAGCTGCCGGGAACCCTTCGAACGCTTCAAGGCGCTCTAGACCTTTACCGGCACGACCATGCCAAAAGGCTGCCGGAACAGGAACTGTGCTTTGCACATATCTGTCCTTGCCATCGTTGGCTCATACTGGCGGTGACTGGCCCTCGAGCGTCGTGACCAGCTATCTGCCTTGCGGGTATCTGCGCTATGGGTATCTGCCTTGGCGGTACGTACCTTAGCGTTATGTACTACGGAAAAGAGTCGCGCCCGAGGGCAAGATAGAGGGACCGTAAAGAGTAGATCGTCGCCTTGAAGCCGTCACCATGACCACGATCTAGGAGGTTCATCATCGAGACCTTGCGCGTATCAGGAAGCTCCCGCCCCAACTCGGTGGCCGGGGCGATCGCTGCACTGCTTAGGACGCAGAGCGAAGTCGAGGTCCAGGCCATCGGACCTCAGGCCGTCAACCAGGCGGTCAAGGCCATCGCCATCGCCAGGAGTTACATCGAGCCCGACGGCCTGGACCTGACCACCCAGCCTTCTTTCGTCAAGCTCGAGCTGCAGAACGAGGAGCGCACCGCGGTGCGTTTCACCGTGCGCTCGGAGCCGCTCGAGGACTTCGCGCCCGACCTGTCTCCCCCGCTGTAGGCTGTCCTTTGGGCTGTTTCCGCGCCCTCACACGGCGGCGCGGCTCTTTGCTATACTGGTATCAGCACGGTCGTCACGGTGGTGGCGATCTTTTTTGGCGGCTTCGGCTGCCGGCGCGCTAGCTTTGATCTTTGCTAGCTTTGATCTCTGGAGGTCACATGGGTTTTGGACTGATTCTTTTTATCGTTACGTTCGCGGGCACCCTGCTCGTGCAGATGTGGCTGAAGAGCACCTACGGCAAGTGGTCGCGGGTGCAAAACGCCTCGAGCCTCTCAGGTGCGGAAACCGCCCGGGCGATTTTAGACGCCAATGGCCTGCGTGACGTGCCCGTCGAGGCGGTCCAGGGTCAGCTCACCGATCATTACGATCCAAGCAAGCGGGTGGTACGCCTGTCGGAAGCCAACTACCGGGGCGCCAGCGTAGCGGGCATGGCGGTAGCGGCTCACGAGGTCGGCCACGCCATTCAGCACGCCAAGGCTTACGCGCCCTTGCAGTGGCGCGCGGCTCTGGTGCCGGTCGCCGGCATCGGCGCCAATTTCGGTCCCTGGCTGGTCTTCGGCGGTTTCATGCTGGGCATGAACGAAAACCTCATCCTGGTGGGTTTGGCGCTCTTCGCCGCCGCGGTGCTCTTTCAGGTAGTCACCCTGCCGGTCGAATTCGACGCCTCGAGGCGGGCGATGGCGCAACTGAGCAGCATGGGCCTGGTCACCTCGCAGGACTCGGGCGGGGCCCGCGCGGTCCTCAGCGCGGCGGCGATGACCTACGTGGCGGCGATGGCGGCCTCTTTGGCCTACCTGCTCTACTACCTGAGCATCTTCCTGGGGAACCGCGAATAGCCTCCGCCCGACAAGTTGCCCTGGACACCCTGCGCCGCGTTCACCGCGGCGCTTTTTCTGCGCCCGCAGTGGACGCCGCTCTGCGCAAAGAGCCGCTCTCGGCGCAAGACCGCGGCCTGGTCACCGATCTCGTCTACGGCAGCCTGCGCCGCGAAATAACCCTCGACGCCTGTTTGAGGCCGCTGCTCAAAGCCCCCGAGGGCTTGCCGCCCGAGGTCCTGGACGCCCTGCGCCTGGGCAGCTACGAGCGCCTCTTTCGGGAGACGGCTGGGCATGCCGCCGTCAACGAGTGGGTCGAGGTCGTCAAGGCGGCCTTTCCCCGGCTCGCCGGGCTCGCCAACGCGGTCTTGCGCCGCGTAACCTTGCAAGAAGGGCTGGACGAGGCCACCGCCGCCGGTCTGCCGGGCTGGCTCTACCAGGAGTGGCAGGGGCTCTTTGGGCCGGACAGGGCGGCGAGGCTGGCGGCGAGCGGCCTGACGCCCCAACCCCTCTGGCTGCTGCTCTACCGACCGGAGGCGAGGGCCAGCCTCGAGGCGGAAGGGGCCGAGCTGACCGATGGGCCGCTCGCGGACACCGTAGCGGTGCGCTCTCCCAAACCGCTGGTCGAGCTTAGCGCCTTTAAGCGCGGCTGGGTGCAGGCGCAAAACCCGAGTTCGACCGTGCCCACCCGGCTCCTCGAGGTCAAGGCCGGCGAGCGCGTGCTCGACTTAGCGGGCGGCGGGGGCGTCAAGGCCGCGCAGCTGGCGGCGGCGGGCGCGGCCGTCACCAGCCTCGACCTCTTCGCCAAGAAGGCCGAGCGGGGGCGCGCCAACCTGCGCCGGCTCGGCCTCGAGGCCACCTTCCTCAGCCACGACCTGCGCACCCTGCCCGCGCTCGAGCCCGCCGCCAAGGTCCTCCTCGACGCGCCCTGCACCGGCACCGGCACCCTGCGCGGCCACCCCGAGCTGCGCACGCGGGTGACGGAGAAGGCCGTCCACGAGCTGGCCGCGCTCCAGCGCGAGCTGCTCGCGACCGCCGCAATGCTCACGCGGCCGGGCGGCCGGCTCGTCTACGCGGTTTGCGCGCTCACCCGCGCCGAAACTGTGGATAACGTCCGCTGGTTTCTGGACGCTCAGCCCGACTTTCGGCTCATCGAGCCCGAGCCGCCGCTGCCTGCGGTCGAGACTGCGGAGGAGACTGCGGAGGGCACGTTTCTCCTGCCCTTAGGCGGCCTCGACGGCTTTTTCATCTCGGTCTTCGAGCGCGTCTGCTGAGCCGCGGCCAGTCGGTTCAATGTTGTCCGAGCCGGTATTGCGCGGCTGCGAAGCGACGGTAAGCTGACGGCATGCCTCGGCTTAGCGACTTCTCGGATGAGCGAGACCTCTTTTACGACGCCCACCGCCAGGCCCTTCAGGCCCATGCGGAAGGGCAGGCGGAGCGTGCCGACGAGGCGGCGAACCGGGCACTGGCACTGGCCGACGCCATGCCCTACGAGCCGGAACTCCAGTCGGCGGCCGCCGACCTGCTGCTCGAGCTTGGACGGCTGGCCGAAGCGGCGCTCTACCTCGAGGCTCACCTCGCCCGGCTCCCGGGGGACGCCGCGGGCTTGCGCACCACGCTCGGCACTACCTATCTGCGCTTGGGCAGACTCAAAGAGGCCGTTTCGCTGTTGCAAGCGAGCGACGCGAAGGTGTGCCTTCGCTCGCTGCTCGTCCTCGGCTCGGCGCTGCGCTACCGCGGCCACCTCGAGGAGGCCAGGGCCCCCCTGACGGCAGCTTTCCGCATGGCAGAGACGGGCCGCGAGCTCGAGGCCGCCGTCGCCGCCCTCTGCGCCCTGGGCGAGCTGGAGCTCGACGCCGACAACCCCAAGGAGGCGGTCATCCACTTCGGCAAGGCCTTTGGCCTGACCGAGTACAGCCGCAGCGAGAAGCTGTCGGTCCTGCCGCTGGCCGGGCTGGCGCAGGCGCAGGGCGTCTGGGGCTATCCTGCCAAAGGCAGGGAGGTCGCCGGCAAAGCGCTTAGGCGCGCTCAAAGGCAGGGCGAGCGCATCGGCCTGGCTCGGGCGTTGCTCTCGCTCGGTCTCCTCAGCAAGGAGACCGTTCACCTGCACCGCGCCATCGCCGAGGCGGACGCCGCGCCCCACCTGCCGCTCGCGCTCAAGGCGGTGGTGGCCCTGGCCGAGCTCGAGCCGGGCGCGGTCAAGCTGGCCGCGGCCATGCGCCTCGCCCGGGGGCTGGGGATGGACTTGGACATGCACAGGCTCGAGGCCGCGGCGACCGCCTGAGCCTACCCGTCTTCAGCAAGGTCACGGAGGCAAGCGCACGGGGTAAACTGGAGATATGGCCATGTCCGAGCTCGAGCGGCTCCGTTCTCTACGCGCCTACGACATTTTGGATACCCCGCCCGAGGCGAGCTTCGACCGCATCACCTCGCTCGCCGCGAGGCTCTTCGGGGTGCCCACCGTACTCATCTCAATCATCGACGAGGAACGGCAGTGGTTCAAATCCTGCTACGGCTTCAGCACCAGAGAGACGAGCCGTGACCTGTCCTTTTGCCACCACGCCATCTTGAGTTCCGAGGTGATGATCGTCGAGGACGCGCGGGAAGACCCGCGCTTTCGGAGCAACGCGCTCGTCACCGGCGAGCCCTTTATCCGCTTTTACGCCGGTGCGCCGCTGATAGCCCAGGACGGCCACGCCCTTGGTACGCTCTGCCTCATCGACCAGGTGCCGCGCGGCCTGAGCGAGGACGAGCGCGCGCGGCTCACCGAGCTGGCGGCGATGGTCATGGAGAGCCTCGAGCTCAGGCTCGCGGGAAGGAGGCTGAGGCGCGCCGAGGCGCATACCCGCGCCCAGAGCGAGGCGCATAAGGCGCTGAGCCGGCTCGTCACCCAGATGGTGGCCTCGGCCGAGCTGGCCATCATCAGCGTGGACTGCGCCGGCCTCATCCTTTCTTGGAACACCGCCGCCGAGGCGCTCTACGGCTACAGCGAGGCCGAGGCAAAGGGCCGGCACATCGACCTGCTGGCCCCGGAGGGCGAGGCGGACTTCGACGCGCAGATGCGCCGCATCGCCGGCGGCGAGAGCGTGGGCAAGCTCGAGCTGAAGCGCCGGCACAAGGCCGGCCACCTCGCCGACGTCAGCCTGTCGATCTCGCCGATCTTCGACTCCCAGGGCTCGATCATCGGCGCCTCCTTTATCGCCGCGGACATCACCGAGCGCAAAGGGGAGCAGGAGGCCTTGAAACGCTACTCGAGCCGGGTCACCACCATCTTGCACAGCATCACCGACGCTTTTTTTTCGCTCGACGGCGCGTGGCGCTTCACCTACTTGAACCCCCGGGCCGAGAGGCTCCTCAAGTGCCGCAAAGACGAGTTGATGGGCAAGGAGATCTGGCGCGTCTTTCCGCGTGGGGTGGGCAGCCGCTTCGACGCGGCCTTCAAGCAGGCGATGAAGACCCGTCAGCCGGCCGTCTTCGAGGACTTCTACGAGTCGCTAGGGGGCTGGCTCGAGGTCCACGCCTACCCCTCGGAGGAAGGGCTCTCGGTCTACTTTCAAGACATCACCGGGCGCAAACTCGCCGAGGGGGCGCTCCAGCGGGAGGGCGACTTCAAGGACAAGGTGATGCAGAGCGTGAGCGAGGCGATCGTGGCGCTCGACCTCAGGGGGCGCTTCACGCTGGTCAACCGGCGGCTCGGCGAGATGATCGGCCAAGACAGCGAGAGCCTGGTGGGTGCGTCGTTTTTCGAGCTCTTTTGCGGCGAGAACCGGCGCGAGGTCGAGGGCTGCTTCGGCAGGGTCGTCGCCAGCGGCGAGGTGGTGCGGCTCGAGACCGAGCTGCGCCGGGAGGACGGCAGCGTGGCTACGCTCAACTTGAGCCTGTCGCCGCTTGCCGCCGCCGGTGAGATCACCGGCGTGGTGGCGACCGCCCTGGACATCAGCCTCGCCAAGCGCGCCAGCGACCGCCTCCGGCTGCTCGAGAAGGCCGTCGAGAACATCGACGAGGTCGTCCTCATCACCGATACCGAGCTCGGCTACCCGGGGCCCAAGATCGTCTACGTCAACCACGCCTTTGAAAAGATCACCGGCTACAGCGCGGGCGAGGTCGTCGGCAAGACGCCGCGCATCCTCCAGGGGCCCAAGACCGACCGTACCGTCTTGGACCGCCTGAAGCGCTCTTTGGCGCGCGAGGAGCCCTTCACCGCGCGCACCATCAACTACCGCAAGGACGGCTCGGACTACGTGATCGAGTGGAACATCTCGGCGGTGCGCGACGAAGCGGGCAAGCTCAGCCACTGGGCTGCGGTGCAGCGCGACATCTCGCAGCGCACCGAGTACGAGGCCAAGATTTTAGAGCTCAACAACACCCTGAAGGGGCGCCTGCGCGAACTCGACCACAAAAACGAGGAGCTGCGCAAGGTCGCCCGCCTAGCCGAGGTGCGCAAGGGGAACTTCGAGCAGGCGGCGGGCGAACTCGCCAACACCGCGCGGCAGCTCCACACCATCTTCGCGCTCTCACCCGACGGCTTCGCCTCGGTCGACGAGGGCGGCAAGGTCGCCTATGTCAACGACGCCTTTTTGCGCATGACCGGCCTGGGGCCCGAGCAGGTGATCGGCCAGCTCGAGGCCGGGTTCGACCGCCTCATCAGGGAGCTCTGCGATCCCGCTCTGCCCTACACCTCCTACCTGGTCGACACCGAGACCTTCCAGGACACGGTGCGGCTCGTCAGGCCGCGGCCGACCATCTTGCAGCGCACCGTGCGGACGCTGGTGACCGACGGCGCCGAACTCCTGGGCCGGGTGATCTACCTGCGCGACGTCACCCACGAGTCCGAGGTCGACCGCATGAAGAGCGAGTTCTTGTCGACCACCGCGCACGAGCTGCGCACACCCATGACCAGCATCTACGGCTTCTCGCAGCTCCTCTTGGAGCGCGACTACGACCTCGCCACCAGCAAGGAGCTGATCAGGACCATCCACGACCAGTCGGCCAGGCTGGTGCAGCTCCTAAACGAACTCTTGGACCTCGCCCGCATCGAGGCGAGAGCCGGCAAGGACTTCAAGATCAGCCGGCAGGACTTGGCGCCCATCGTCGAGGGGACCCTGCGCGGGTTTGACGTGGACGGCAAGTTTGAACTCAGGCTCGAGCTGCCGGGCGCCCTGCCAAGCGTCGCCGTGGACGCCGACAAGATGCAGCAGGTGCTCACCAACGTGCTCTCCAACGCCTTTAAGTATTCGCCCGACGGCGGGATCATCCGGCTCGACGCGCGCTGCGAGCGGCGCGGGGGCCGCTCCTGGCTCGGCGTCACCGTCGCGGACTCGGGCATCGGCATGAGCAAGGACCAGGTCGCGCGCATCTTCGAGCGCTTCTACCGCGCCGACAACTCGGGGACCATTCCCGGCACCGGCCTCGGCATGTCGCTGGTCAAGGAGATTATCGAGCTGCACGGCGGCTCGGTCGAGGTCAACAGCGAACGCGGCAGGGGAACCGCCGTCACCCTGTGGTTGCCGGTCGACCGGAGCTAGCCGGGCCATGTCTATTAATCATCCCCGATGTCTGGTAAAGTGAACGGTACAAGACAGTGGGGGAAAGTTGGGGAAAACAGTGGGGGAGGTTCGTGGTGGCGTGCTTGCGGTGCGTCAGGCTCTGCTGTGAGAGGGGACGATGAGGGCGAAGATTCTTGTGGTGGACGACCAGGCCGAGGTACGTATGCTCGTGCGCATGACCCTCGAGCTCGGTGACTACGCCATTTTGGAGGCGGATACCGGCCTAAGGGCGCTCGAGCTCATCGAGCTCGAGCGGCCACAGGTGGTGGTTTTGGACATCATGATGCCCGGTGACTTCGACGGTTACGGCGTCTGCCGCGAGATCAGAAGTCGCCCCGAGCACGCCTCCACCTTCGTTTGTCTGCTCACCGCGCGCGGCCAGCAGGCCGACATCGAGCAGGGCAAAGAGGCCGGCGCCGACGCCTATCTCATCAAGCCTTTCAGCCCGGCAGAGCTCATCAGCCTCGTCGAAAAGGCCACTGCCGGGCGCGAAGTCGCCAAGGGATAGAAGTGAGGGCTGAGATCTGGCATTTGCTCAACTCCGTTGGGCTTCGTGAACAGTCCTTTTACCTTCCTTTTACCTCAGTCCTGTCTTCTCATCTCAAAAGGGGATATCCGCGCCCGCCAGAGTCTCTTTTTCTCTGGGCGCGCCCCAGGGTTTTCGCCCGGCACTGCTCCGCAAGAGCTGGTCCCGGTCGATGCTGAGGCTGGCCTTCAGCCAGGGACAGGCCGCTGCCAAGGCGTCCAGCTTGCCCTTGTCCACCCTCAGCGCCTCCGCCGCGTAGAGGGCGGTGCCCGCCCCGGCGCGGAGCTTGAGCCGGAGCGGGGTGACGCCCGCGCACTCATCGAGCCAGGAGCGCAGTTCCACCAACATGGTCTCGCTCGCCGCCTGCAGGTCGAACTCGATAAAGGCCAGCTCGGGCAGGTTGCCGCGCTTGTCCCAGCGGATGAGGCGTTCGGCGACCAGCCTGAGGCTATTCTCCTCCTGCGCGACCTCGACGACGACGACGACCGGCGCGTCCTCCATGAGCTCGTCCGCCATCTCCTCGTAGGCGCGGCTGAAGGCTAGCACCTCGCGCGCGCCGGTCTCGTCGGCGATCTCAAAGCGCGCCATCATGCTGCCCGATTTGGTCGAGCGCCTGACGACGTTTTGCAAGATGCCCGAAAGGGCCGCCCGGCAGCGCTGGCCCCGTGCGGTGTCCATCATGTTGTCCTTGCACCAGGTCTCGAGCCCTTCAACTGTGCAGCTCGCGGCGTCGGCGAGGCCGGGGTAGGAGTTCATGGGGTGGTCGGAGATATAGAGGCCCAAGGCCTCTTTTTCCATGCGCAAGAGCTCGAGCGTAGACATTACCACGCCACTCTGGAGCGGGGGAGGGGGCAAGTCGTCGGCGCCAAAGAGGCTGAGCTGGCCGCTCGCGGCGTTCTCGCGCTGCGCCACACCCCACTTCATGGCCGCCTCGAGGCTGGCGAGCAGGGTGGCGCGCTCGCCGAGGCCGTCAAAGGCGCCGGCCTTGATCAAGGACTCGGTGGCGCGCTTGTTGACGAGGGCGCTGCTCACCCGCTCGCAAAAGTCGTAGAAGTCCCTAAAGACGCCTCCCCTGTCGCGTTCCTTCAAGATGTGTTCGACTGCCCCGTCGCCCACGTTCTTGACCCCGAAGAGCCCGAAGCGGATGATGCCGCCCACCGGGGTAAAGTCCGCGCGCGACTCGTTGATGTCGGGGGGCAGAACCTGGATACCCATGTGC